>NZ_JBHFNP010000169.1:0-18332 GCF_041929235.1 Microseira sp. BLCC-F43 | reverse complement strand
TGCTAGACAACGGAAAGATTTTCATTATTTGGTGGCTCATTGGTTATGTTTAAATTACGATTTGATTGGGTTCGAGAAATTAAATATCAAAGGTCTGGCTAGAACTAGATTAGCTAAATCGATACTGGATGTGGCTTGGGGTGCATTTTTGAATATTTTGCAAGCTTTCTTCGGTAAGACGCGGCAAGCATACTCAGGAAGTTGATGCCAAAGGTACGAGTATTGAGTGTTTTAATTGCGGTGAAAGAGTCGTTAAAGAATTGTCAACTAGAGTTCACGATTGTCCTAATTGTGGTGTTAGCTTAGACAGGGATTTGAATGCGTCGTTGAACATACTTAAACGGACGGTGGGACAACCGTTTGCTGCTTGTGGAGGCTTAGTCAATGGACAGCCCGTGAAGCAAGAACTCTTATTCGTGAATTTGAGAAGCCCCCGCTACACCGCTTGCGGTTAGCGGTGGGAGTTGTCACTAAACAACTGCCGGGGTAGCCGTAACCGTAACCTTCCCTGGAATGACTGTACTCCGACGGAACCTTTAGGTGACTTACCTGTAGTTGTCTGGCTGTACATGTTGACAACTCTCCGCCCTAAAAGTGCGGAGATTCTTGAGCTAATCACAGCCTTTTCAGGTTGCCCCTACCGAGGTCTTACACGATTATGTCTAGTCCGAGCCTACTAGAATATCACTTAATATCTAGACGCCCCATTGAATGGACTACTCTCCAAGCGTTTACCCATTTCAAGGTATGTTCCCGTGTGCCCCACGGTACGCGGATTACTCCGAAATTGTTTTCCTCACATCATTCAGCCTTGTTGAAGACTTACTGCACTGTTTAACGAGTTATCGTTGCTCGTGGTCTTTTCTATTTCCCAGGCTGTCGTGTGGCACTGTTTCAGCCATATTTGTCGGGCACGTTCTGGCGGATTTTCAACCTGAAACCAACTATATTTTAGCATTAAAGTCCCCCTAGAAGGGGGAGGCTAATAACCAATTGATTTCGGTAACTACATAGCACTCTGCATAGTCACCATCATAGTCAAACCATAGTCAAAAGCCATTAAAAAACAGCTAAAATTACCCAACCCATCTTGCCTAATCGAAGAGAACTTTGGGTTTGGCGAGCGCGTAAATTCTTTGAAATGCCTATGTAACAAGCATTTTGACAGAAGATAGGGAACGGAGAGGGAGGGATTCGAACCCTCGTTGAAGTTGCCCCCAAACAGCATTTCCAGTGCTGCGCCTTCAACCACTCGGCCACCTCTCCAGGTGTGCGCTGTTCGATCGTCCATCACAGGATTTTTCGCACAGAATTCTATTCTGACATATTTCCTCAAAAACCGCAAGCACTATAGTGACGAATTCCCAACCTTGCAGCTGTTGTCTTTCCTGTATCGTTGGATCGCCCCCGGCAGTACGCCTCCACAGGCAATTTATCCGACCCTATGCCGTCTCTATCTGTAGGGTGCGTTAGCCTCGCGTAACGCACCATCACACCAAATTTAGTGTAGCTGCGTAAGTCCCGGTTTTGTAGAAGCTATGCGGGAAGCGCACAAACCTTAAGATAGATTTTGTTGCTTCAATTTTGCCAATGCCTCGCTCCCATAAAATAAAAATTCACTATCGCCAAAAGGGAACCTACCACAGGGTAGAAGTCCCGGAAGATAGATATATACTGCACTGCGCCGAAAATCAAGGGGTAGATTTGCCCTACTCGTGTCGCAACGGTGCTTGTACCAGTTGTGCGGTGCGGGTGCTTTCTGGAGAATTATATCAACCGGAGGCGATGGGACTGTCGCCGGAGTTGCGCCGCAAAGGTTATGCGCTGTTGTGCGTCAGTTATCCCCGTTCTGACTTGGAGGTAGAAACCCAGGATGAGGATGAAGTCTACGAACTTCAGTTTGGTCGCTACTTTGGTAAAGGGAAAGTGCAAGTTGGACTGCCGTTGGATGAAGATTAGGGTCAGCAACCCCCGAATTCTATTCGGGGGCAAGAGGCGAAAGTCAAGACGCCGTGCTGACCAGACCCCTTGGAAAGGCAATTGAGTCCAGTATTACCAAGGAGCCGTTATTGGGGTCAAGACACCTCGGAATGCGTCGCTAGTTCCCCGCTCTGTCATCTGCAATTAAACAGGTTTAAGGTCACTGAACCAGTGTTGCAGGTAGAACAAGCCCCGATAACCAGGTCGAAGCGAACATTACCCGTTCTACGGAGACTTTCAATGTCGAATTACGTTTTGGTTTTGGATACGAATAAACGGCGGCTAAACCCGATTCATCCTTGTGTTGCGCGTCAACTCCTCAGTCAAGGAAAAGCGGCGGTGTTTCGTCGCTATCCATTTTGCATCATCCTCAAGCAAGCAAGTCCTGAGTCGGTTCAATCCTTAGAACTCAAAATAGATCCGGGTTCGCAGGTTACAGGTATCGCCCTTAAACAGGGAGATAAGGTAATATTTGGTGCCAACCTGCATCATCGCGGTCAAGCGATTAAAGCAAGTCTTGATAGTCGTCGCTCTATCCGTCGATCGCGTCGCCATCGCCATACCCGCTATCGCAAAGCCCGATTCCTGAATCGCACCCGTCCCAAAGGATGGTTAGCACCATCATTGCAGCATCGGGTCGAAACAACAATGACTTGGGTTGGCAAACTGATTCGGCTGGCGCCAATTGGAGCGATTATTCAAGAGTTGGTTCGCTTCGATTTGCAACAGATGGAGAATCCAGAAATTGCAGGAGTCGAATACCAACAAGGCACGCTCTATGGCTACGAGGTGCGCGAGTATTTCCTCAACAAATGGGACAGAAAATGCGCTTACTGTTCCAAAGAAGATGTCCCCTGGCAAATTGAAGATATTCGACCGCGCGCCAAAGGTGGATCTGACCGCATTTCTAACCTGTGCCTTGCATGTGAGAAGTGCAATATTCGCAAGGGGACGAAAGACATTGAGCAATTTTTAGCCAAGAAGCCGGATCTGCTCAACCGGATTTTGGCTCAAGCGAAACGTCCATTGAAGGATGCAGCAGCGGTCAATTCAACCCGGTGGGCATTGTTTAACCAACTCAAGGAAACGGGTTTTCCGGTTTCAACGGGGTCTGGTGGGCAAACCAAGTTCAATCGAATTCGATTCGGACTGCCCAAACAGCATTGGTTAGATGCTGCCTGCGTGGGTAGTGTCGAGACGTTGCTCCTCTTGACTTCAAAACCATTGCAGATCAAAGCAACGGGACATGGTACGCGCCAAATGTGCCGCACGGATAAGTACGGATTTCCATCGCGTTATGTTCCACAATTCAAGTTTGTTCAAGGCTTTCAAACAGGTGACATTGTGAAAGCTGTTGTCTTGACCGGGAAAAAGATTGGTGAGTATGTTGGTCGAGTCGCTGTTCGCTCAACAGGTTCGTTCAATATCTCAACCGCTCGAGGATTGGTGCAAGGCATCAATCATAACTATTGCAAACCAGTTCAACGCCAGGATGGCTACAACTATGGCTTTTGAAGAGTGTGTCGGACTAATTGTAACGGCGGTTGAAACCGCCGCGTCGCGTTCCGACCTGGTCTCTTGACACAAAGGTGACACGCTTTCCGAGGATTTTTAGATGACTAGACTTCTGCAAAAACTCTTGTGGGGTGGGCGTCTCGCCCGCCATCGACTGGATTTTATCGAAAAGTCTAATAGACCTCTGCAAAAAAGAAACTCAAGGGCAGGCAGGATGCCCACCCCACAAGAGTTATGGCAAAAGTCTCATAGACTTCCCACTCCCCCACCCCTCGCCATTCTATTGACTCTTTGCTGTCTAATTCTCCTTTCTGCTTGTCAGAACGCGCCTAAACCCACTGGTCCAACGGTACAGGCGGAAGTGGTCAGCGGACAAACTTTAGAAGTGACGGGAGTCGGCGATCAACCTACGTTGATCCAGCGGGTGCGTTTAATTGGCATCGAAGCACCGGATGTCAAACAGCGACCTTGGGGACCTCAAGCGAAAAAGCGACTCGAGGAATTAGTTGGAAAAGAACCCGTTTTATTAGAGTCCGACGTGGAAACCAAAGACAGCTTTGACCGCAAACTCGCTTATGTCTGGAAAAACGGCGTCCTGCTCAACGAACAGATGGTAGCAGAAGGTTTGGCGCTGTTTTGGCCCCGCAGTCTTGCCACCAAATACGACGAACGTCTAGAACAGGCCCAAGAATGGGCTAGACTCATGGGATTAGGGATTTGGAACCCAGAAAAACCCATGCGCCAATCCCCCAGCGAATTCCGCCGTCAAAATCGATAACCATGCATCTACCCACCTCCACCCAACTGCAAAATTTATTGGACATCGCCACCGAAGCGGCGCTTGCTGCTGGGGCAATTTTGCCAACATATTTGGGAAAACTAGAAGAAATCGCAGAAAAAGGGCGTCCGGGAGATTTATTAACCGCAGCAGATAAAGCTTCTGAAGTCGCCATCTTAGATGTACTGACACGCCACGTTCCCGACCACCCCATTCTGACAGAAGAATCGGGGCAATTAGGCACAACAGAAAGCGAATACCTTTGGGCGATCGATCCTTTAGACGGAACGACTAACTTCGCCCATCAATACCCGTTTTTTGCAGTTTCAATCGGACTTTTATTTGCTGGAATTCCCTGCATGGGCGTTATTTTTGACCCCTTCCATAACGAGTTATATCGCGCCGCCAAAGGTTTAGGGGCAACGAAAAACCGCCATCCCATCCGCGTTTCCCAAACAACCGAACTGAACAAAAGTTTATTGGTAACCGGCTTTGCCTACGACCGCCGGGAAACAGCAGATAATAATTATGCAGAGTTCTGTCACCTGACCCATCTTACCCAAGGCGTGAGGCGCAGCGGTTCTGCCTCCCTCGATCTCGCTTGCGTCGCGATGGGACGTGTGGATGGATACTGGGAAAGAGGGATTTCCATTTGGGATATCGCCGCGGGAGTAGTGCTGGTGGAAGAAGCTGGTGGCAAGGTAACTGCCTACGATGGTAGTCCCTTGCAGCTTCGTTCAGGAAGAATACTGGCAACAAACGGTTACATTCACGACAGCATTAGTACTGAACTGGGACGGGTAAGTCCTTTGAAGGGATGGGAAAATCCGCTCGGTAAAGTGTAAACTAACTCCAATGGGCTTGTACCCCGCCTTCAAGTGGCAAAGTACACTAGATATCAACACCCCCGGAGGTAAGATAGCGCAGTATGTCTTTTGATATTGAACGAGGATTATTCAAGTTTGATTTCAGCGACCACCACGCAGTATTGGGGTTACCATTCGATGCAGACCCAGGCGTTATCCGCAAAAGGTATATTAAAATATCGCGCCGCTTGCATCCCGACGCTTGTGCTAGTGAAAGCGAAGCGGCTAAACAGCAAGCGAGTCAGTTGTTTGCTAAGTTGGTAAACCCAGCCTACGAACAACTGTCTAAGGATCACAGTCGCGCCGAACATAACGCGCTTTTGCAACGCATGGGAAAGCAGCTATTGCAAGAAAGGGATAAGCTTGAAGTCACAAGTGAAACGGCTAAGCAGTTAAAACGCTCGAATAACTGGGAACACGAGTACAAAACTATACTGCAAAAGTTAGCAGAAACCCAATACGAATCAATCGACCAAGTTATGGAAAAGATTGCTGAAATTAGCGAGTTGAACTTGGTTTACTTGATGCGAAAAGCAACTGGGGGTGGAGTTGTTGCACCGCAACCCGCAGTCGCCGTCGCAGCCAAAGCGGCAACGCCCACTCCCGCCCCAGCAACCAGCGCACCCGTCAGCTCCCGCCCCCCTGCCCCGCCCAAACAACAAAAGGCAGAACCCGTTTCCCCGACGGAACCATACTGTCGTCGCGCTGAAGAATATATGGCAAAAAATAGCTTCGCTAAAGCTATTTTAGAGTTGAAAGACGCGCTCAAATTGGAACCCCATAGTAGCCGCTGCCACGGTTTATTGGCAAAGGCTTATTTGCGGCAAAATCAGGCGACAATGGCAAAAATTCACCTGCAACAAGCTTTGAAATTAAATCCTCAAGATCCAACTGTTGTGGAAGCTAAGAAAGAGTTCGAGCAAGTGGCGATGCGCGCCGTCAAGGGAAACCCTCAACCAACCCAGAAACCACAAGGGAAAACCCAGGAGAAACCACAGGGGAAAACTACTCAGAAAAAGCCCGATGATAACTCCAAAGGCGGTTTCTTTGGTTTGTTTGGTGGGAAAAAATAATGGTACATCAACCACCAGCAGGTGCGCGAGATTTATTGCCCCTCGATGTCGCCCAAAAACGCTGGATCGAAAATCGCTTGCAACAAGTGTTTCACGGGTGGGGCTATCACCGCATTATTACTTCAACTATCGAACGGTTGGATACGCTAATGGCTGGCGGTGCAATCAACCGTTCGACGGTGATTCAAGTACAAGATGGGGAAGAAGAAAGTCTGGGATTGCGCCCGGAATTAACCGCTTCTATTGCGCGAGCATCTGTTACCAGAATGGCGGGTGCAAGCTATCCGCTGCGCCTATATTACAATGCCAATGTGTTTCGACGGGCTACTGAAAACAGTTACAGTTCTCAGCAAGAATTCTATCAAGCAGGGGTAGAACTGATCGGCGGCGGGGGAACGGTTGCCGATGCAGAAATTTTGCTGTTGCTGGCAGATTGTTTGAAAAGTCTGGAGTTAAGCAAGTGGCATTTAATTTTGGGCGAAGCAGAATTGACGCGCAGTCTTCTTGCCCCGTTTCCATCCGGGTTGCAAGATAAAATTAGGCGCGCGATCGCTCACCTAGATCGCGTTACCCTAGAAACCCTTCGCTTATCTGAAGAATTGCAAGAGCGGGCGCTATTCCTTCTAGATTTGCGCGGACGCCCCGCCGACATCCTCCAGCAAGTTGCTACTCTAGAACTCGATCCATCCGGGCAAGAAGCGCTCTCTAACCTTAAATCTCTCGTAGAATTACTCCAAGAGTGCTTAAGCGATGCCAAAGGTCATGAAGATACTTTAAATATCATCCTCGACCTGAGTTTAATTCAAACCTTCGACTACTACACCGGCATCGTATTTGAAGTCGTCGGCGAAAGCGAAACCGGACAGCGCATACTAGGGCAAGGCGGGCGCTACGATCGCTTGCTGCAACTTTATCACCCCCAAGGACAAAATGTTCCCGGTATCGGTTTCTGTCTCAATATCGAAGACCTGTACCAAATTTTGCTGCCAACTGGGCAACTTCCCCGCCAAATTCCCAGAAGTGACTTCTTAGTCGTCCCCCAAACATCTCAAGCTGACGCCGCTGCCATCAGTTGCGCCCAAAAACTGCGTTCTGAGGCTAATTTAGTCCGCGTCGAACTAGACTTGGGAGGACGCCCACCCGATGCCATTCGCGAATACGCCCGTCGCCGTCAAATTGGCAAAATTATCTGGGTTAAACCTGATGGTTCATCGGAAATTGAGCAACTTTTCTGAGACTCTCCCGGTAACGCTGGCGCTAAAACCCGATCGACTTTAATCTGACCATCCTCTTCCAGGATCTCGGCTTTCGCTTACAGCATCCTGGCTTTTAGATGGCGTCTTAAAGACTTCCGCAGCGACCCGTTCTACCTCTGGGCAACGACCAAAGGACCTGGGTAAAATTGTCAAGCGTGTTGACACCGCTTGACAATTTTACCCAACTCTATCCCCTGATGCGCCCAGAATTTTTTCTCGAAAATCAGCCGCCAACTCTTAAACTTTTTTAACTGAATTACAAAAATTGAATTTAAACCGTTCAACGCGAGTATCCACATCGAACAGCTCGTGCTTCAATCCCAGCAATTAACGCCATAGCCACAAGATATTTATCTTCAAAAACACCACTGGATAGTTCATCTCTTTTGAGATGCAACCATTCATCTTCTATGGGATTCATTTGTGGCGAGTAGGGGGGCAAAAAGAATAAAAACAAACCCTAAGATTGCCAACGCTGCCAATGCTGTTTAACACAACTGATGAATGTGAAACTCAGCCCCATCTTGAATTATCACGGTTATTTGACCCGTTTTTTCTAAATGCGCTGCGGCTTTTTCTGCTTGCCAATCTAGCAGTTTAAGCTAGCGTTCGCTATTAAATCCTCCGACAACTAAACCATATTCAAAACTTTTTTGGGGCTGTAAAAAACCTAATGCACTGCTTTTTTTCCCCGTTGACGCGGTTGATGTATATGCTGTTGTTGACCGCGACGAATATAACTGTAACCCATGTCGCTAGCGCGTTCAAATCCGCTACAGGCTGCATATTTCAGGCAAATTAGCCCCTGTTCTGCCCAAAGCTTAAGCATTAATAAATCTGCTTGTTTGAAGCACTGGTAAGAGCTTGATTTTGGTTGGGGTGGACTTTTGCGCCATCTTTTCCAAACCCACCCCTTTTTTTGAGTACCCGTCTGATTCTGTCGGGACTCAAGTTAATTTGGCATTCTTGCTTGAGTATTGTTGCTCATTGTTTAAAGTTGTAACTACGTGGATGAGTTTGAATATAACTGCTATTGTACTATTTACCGCTATTAGTCGTAAAGTATGTATTATAACGGATTTAGGTCTGTTTACAGGCTTAACGCTCATATTGTATTGGTTGTGAAGTACCGTAAAAAAGCCATCAGTAAGGAAATTTTGGCGAGGTTACAAGATATATTTGTTGATCCACTCAGGAAATGGGATTGTGACATACTGTCGTTTAATCGCGAATCAGATCGTGTCCACTTACTGATTGACTACAAGCCGTGGCTTGCTACTATCAACTTTAATCGGCAACCTAAAAACTCCTAGCCAACTGAATTTAGTATGCTCCTACACATCACCAAGCGCGAACAATGGGAACAAGCGAAGCAAGCTGGAATCTATCGCGGCGATACGTTAGATACTGAAGGTTTTATCCATTGTTCCACTCCCCAACAAATTATCAGAACTGCTAACAGATTTTTTCATAACCAAAAAGGGTTAGTGCTGTTGTGTATTGAACCCGAACAAGTTAAAGCTGAAATTAAATACGAAGCAGTTGATAACGATGTATTTCCTCACATTTATGGGGCTTTGAATATTGATGCAGTAACTCAGGTTCTGGACTTTGAACCGGAAGAAGATGGAAAATTTAAAATACCGCAAGGGATAACAATTAGCCATTAGCAATTAGCATAGATTTTATCTCATTCCCCACTTGGCTGTTTGAGTTGAGCTTGCAGTGCCTGCAATTGTGCTTTGAGATCTTGATTTTCTGCTGCCAATTCTTTTGCCGTTCGCAATCGTTCCCCAGTTTGGGTATCTTCCATCACCAAAGAACCATCCTGCAAACTTAACCAAATTCCTACTGTTTCGCACAAGATACGTCCATCCTCATCTGGAGAAATAGGTCGATAGCGAAAGGCAACTAATCGATAGCCTAACACTTCATCGATCGCTTGTCCTCGCTGAGTCCGTCGATCGATAATGATATATTCTTGAACTTGAGCCTGTTCGTATTCAATCACTTTTATTTCTCGGTCTTCTTTGCGATAGCGACGAGAGACAACTTCAATAATCAAACTAGGTCGAACTCCTTCCTCACTAACCACAAAACTAGACCGATCTCGATCTTTGTTACGAATACCAAACACAACGCACACATCAGGGCAATGATCTTTCAAACCAGGACTGTCCCATTTGATTAAAAGATCGTGGAATATTGCCACCGCTGGGTTATTAGTGTAGCGGCAGTTCAGCATCTCTTTAGCAGCAACAATAATATTGCCGTGAAAAGTGTTGTTAGGCAAACGATATCCTTCCTTTGGATGCAGAAATTCTTCTGATGTCAGCGGCACTTTGGTATAAACAATCGTGCCATCTGGTTGGACTTCTTCTTGAATCCGCCAACCTCGTTCAGCGAGTTCCTGTGTCAGGTCAGTTAGTGCGCTTGGAGGTGTGACCTCAGATTTGACCATTGTCAAAATCTCCTTGAGAGGTAGTTAACAGTTTCTAGAACAATTATAGGTTGGGTTTCCCCACGGTAAGCCCAACCTAATTTGATTCTATTTTAAACTGGCGCTGAGATATCGCCGCTGAAGGTTTAATGTATCTGATAGTTCATTCAAACTGTATATAACTTCAGCAATCGATTGTCTGAACCTTTCATCATCGGTGAGTTCTGCAAGTTCGCCCAGAAAAGTTAGTTCGGCTTGGATGTCTTCTGATAAACGAGTATAGTTAAGTCGGATAAGCTGATGTAACGCTTCCATATTTGGATGTACCTAACTGGCCTTTCCAACTTTATTGTTATTAAATGTTTCTAGCAAGATTGCCATTTGTGGCACTGCCATCAATGGGTAGTACCATCAAATGGTAATGTTTCAACAGGTAGTCTCCTTCATCCCGCCTATGTCACAAAAATCCCTCGATCCAGCAGAATACGTCGATCAAATGGCATTACTAATCAACTTGCCTCTCCACCCGGAACATCGCAGAGGTGTAATCGAGAACATGGAACGCATTATCGCCGTGGCAAAACTCGTCACCGAATTCCCCCTACCCGCAGAAATCGAAGCCGCCCCCATCTTTGAACCATGAGCAAAGCTTATCCCGATGCTACTCAAATAGCGGAAGTCGTAAAAGGGCATGAAGTATCCGCCAAAGCAATAGTTGCTGCTGCATTAGCCCGCATTGCCGATAAAAATCAAGCGCTGAATTGCTTTACCGCTGTGTTATCCGATACCGCAATGGCAGAAGCGGAAAAGATAGATTTAGCGATCGCATCCGGAAAAAACCCAGGTCCCCTCGCAGGCGTCCCCTTTGCGGTGAAAAACTTATTTGATATCGGCGGAATTACTACTCTCGCCGGGTCAAAAATTAACGCCGAAAAACCTCCAGCAATTGCTGACGCTACCGCAGTGGCGCGACTAAAACAAGCGGGTGCAGTGTTAGTAGGCGCGCTGAATATGGACGAATACGCCTATGGTTTTGTCACAGAAAATGCCCATTATGGCGCTACCCATAATCCCCACGACTTAACGCGGATTGCAGGCGGTTCTTCTGGAGGTTCTGCTGCTGCTGTGGCTGGGGGTTTAGTACCATTAACATTGGGTTCGGATACCAACGGTTCTATTCGCGTCCCCGCTGCTTTGTGCGGAATTTTTGGCTTAAAACCAACTTACGGACGCTTATCCCGTGGGGGAACTGTTTTATTTTCCAGTAGTTTTGATTGTATCGGGCCATTTGGTAGATCGGTGCGCGATATTGCCACTGCCTTCGATATTTTGCAAGGTTCAGATGAAAGAGATCCGGTTTGCACAAAGCGCAATCCGGAACCTTGTTTGCCTCAATTATCCCAAGGAATTGAAGGGCTAAGAATTGCGATCGCGGGTGACTATTTTACTAAAGGGGCATATCCAGAAGCCTTAGAAGCTGTGGAACAAGTTGCTCGCGCTTTAAATGTTACCCAATACGTTACCTTACCAGAACCCGATCGCGCTAGGGCGGCGGCTTATATAATTACGGCGGCGGAAGGGGCTAATTTGCATTTGGATGACTTGCGATCGCGTCCCGGTGATTTCGATTTGGCGACGCGCGATCGCTTTCTCGCCGGTGCGTTAATTGCAGCAGATTGGTATATTCAGGCACAAAGGTTTAGACAGTGGTTTCGCGATCGCGTCCGTGAAGTGTTGCAAAATGTCGATATAATTCTCGCACCTACGACGCCTTATCCAGCCACGCCAATTGGTCAACAAAAAATCGTCGTCGATGGCGAAGAAATTCTCGTCCGTCCTAATTTGGGATTATTTACCCAGCCATTATCTTTTATTGGATTGCCGATTATATCAGTGCCAATTCAACGTCCGAATGCCCTACCTTTGGGCGTTCAAATAATTGCAGCACCCTATAACGAAGCACTCATTTTGCGCGTAGCTGCTGTCTTGGAAGCGATGGGTGTTGTATCTGCACCAGTTGTGCATTAGGTTGAAAGGAGTGGATATGAACAAGCAAAACAGGTTTAATTCATTAGTATTTATAGCGAATTTCAGCCGTATGAGGTACACCAACAGCTGTGTGCGGGCACCCTTAAGGGTGCCGCTACACAAACTAAGCCATAAGGCTTTTGCTCACTCGCTTGCAATCCTCTTTAGACAGGGTTTAGCAGAAAAAATACTGCCATTAATTGCTACAACAATGGTAATTTTGCTCGGTTATTTTACATCTGCTGAGGCACAAGAAGCGACGCTAAAAGGCGATCCAAACCAGTCTTTAACACCTGGTATCGGACAAGAAGTGACGCTAAAAGGCAATCCCAACGTACAGATCAACGTGCGATCGCAACCCACAGCCAACTCGCGCCGGTTAGGGTATGGATTAGCGGGCGATCGCGTCACAATTATCGACCGAATGGTTGGTGTTGATGGCTATATTTGGTATCGCGTCAGGTTTTCGCGCTCTGGTAGAATCGGCTGGATTCCCGCTACTTCCCTCGATCTCCCCGATCCAAATGCTCCTACAGCTGCTAAACCTCCTGGTGTAAAGAATATAATTCTTTCTTTCCAATCAGAACAAATGCTGATCCAAATTTTTAATCAAGATGACGAAACATTCATGGATATTTATGACAGCCAAAGCGGGGCGACTTTGTTAAATAGGGTTCCTGTCATAGTTGAATCTTCACCCGAAGGAACGAGTTATTTGTATGAGGGTAATATCACCGTGCGCGTTTTCCAAGCAATTGACGGCACGCCCACGATCGAACTCAATAACAAATAGCAAAACTCTGGATTTGAAAATTTTTTAAGTGTGGATCGCGTAATGCCAGGGATCTGAGTCACCAATTAAGCTCGTAAAATCTGCAAGGGTAAAAAAATGTCTTTAACAGGCCATGTATATTCCAGCGGTTTTAAGCTCCTGTATATTGTTGAAGGTACTGGAACTCCTGCCATTGTAGTTGGAAGTTCGCTGTATTACTCAAGAACGTTTTCTCACAATCTGCGTAACCATCTAAACTTGGTCTTTGTCGATCATCGAGGTTTCTCGCCTCCTTACGATTGTCAAGACACTTCTGGGTTCCAGTTAGACCTACTGGTTGATGATATTGAACTCGTTAGGAAACAATTAGGATTGGATCGGGTTATGATTATTGGTCATTCAGGTCATGCATTTATGGCATTGGAGTATGCCAAGAAATATCCAGCCAATGTGTCTCATGTAGTAATGATGTGTGCAGCACCAAATTTCTCACCTGAAGGTCATATTGCTGCCCAACGATATTTGAATGATTCTGTTTGTCCCGAACGAAAAGCAGTTCTTGCTAAAAACCTGGCAAGGTTGCCTCAAGAAATAGAAGCCGCACCTGAGAAAGCTTTTATTACTTATTGCCTTCTGATGGGGCCGAAAAGTTGGTTTGATTACAACTATGACGCGACAAAACTTTGGGAAGGTATACAAGTAAATATGGCTATGTTTGATTATGTTTGGGGCGAAGTTTTTCGGGACATAGATATTACTGAAAACTTAGAGCGGTTGCAAGCGCCTGCGTTCCTTGCTCTCGGTCGTTACGATTACCTAGTTCCACCACCATATATGTGGGAATCTATAAGAGACAAGTTCAGCAATCTTACTATTCGTGTATTTGAAAAGAGCAGTCATGCGCCTCACTTTGAAGAGCCAGATCTATTCGATAAAGAGTTGATTGAGTGGCTGAGAAATACTTAACTCAAGTTGCTAAGGGCTAATTGCTAATAGCTCGATCGGGAAAAATGCTCCGATTACAGCGGATTGCTTTTCGAGTGAGGTACAGCCTTTTGGCTTGTTTGTATAGCGGCACCCGCGTATAGTGCCGCTATTGCATTCCTTCGGTGTACCTCATATCATGTCCGTTAGCATCGGACTTCTATAGTTAATTGTGTTGTAGGGGCGGGTAATACCTGCCAATTAAGTGGAACCGCGAGATATCTTTTTAAACCCGCCCCAAGGAGTGCGATGCCGATGCAACCGGAAATGATATCATACGGCTGCAATCCGCTATAGGGATTGCGGTGCGTTATGCTTTGCTAACGCACCCTACATTTAGATGCTATTAGCAATTAGCTATTAGCAATGTTGTCGATGGCGCGATCGCTCATTGCGCCCAATTCTCATAACGCAAGCCCTGAATGTTCTGGAAGTGTTGGACATTAGCTGTAATCAGCGTACAGTCATGCTCAATTGCACTGGCTGCAATCAGTAAGTCGATTGGCGCGATCGCCACACCCTGCTGCCGCAAATCTCTGTGGATTTTGCTGGCAATATCCATTGTTGGCAGATATAGGTGCAGGATTTCGCTTTCGCGGGCAATTTCTTCAAATTGAGTCAGCAGTTTTTTGCAATCTCGGTAGGTGAGTCCAGCTTTGATTTCGTAATAGGTCAGGATCGAAAAAGTCAGGAAGTCGTAAAATTGCCCATACTCGTTGAGTTTAGCGACAACGTTGCCTTGTCCTCTGAGAAAGTGGGAGAGGATGTTGGTATCTAGAAGGGCTTTTTTCATATTAGTTTTACAACTGATTCCTGAACGGCGAAACTACTGCAAAACTTATTTTATAAGGGTTTTTAGTTCAGATCTCAAATGGAAATGCTATATATCTACTTGCCGTTTTAGATCGAGGGCGCGATCGCGGAAAACGTCTTCTTCCAGACTGGTGAGGACAGCGGATTCTTCGGCGGCGATACCTGCAAAGCGCATGAATTTAGCTTGTTTGGTAAAAATTGCGTTTGGATTGACGGCGAGGCTTTGAGTCAGGATTTCGATCGCGATCGCAGTTATATCTTTCCCCTGGCGCAACGCAATGGCTTGCAAGACGACTTCGAGATCGGGTGGGAGGGTGATAATCATGGGTGTTCTACTCTTGGGGCTTGTTTAGATTTTACCTTCTGCCCTCGCTTCTAGCGATCGCTTCTAAATACCCCTTGACATCCATCGTTTTATACTACATTATGTAATATATAAATTCGGATATTTGGGATTGGTAGCTCAATTGGAAGAGCGCTGCCCTTTCAGGGCAGAGGTTGGGAGTTCAAATCTCCCTCAGTCCCACCTTTTTGGGGGCTATAACTCAACGGAAGAGTGCTTCCTTGACAGGGAAGAAGTTGGAGGTTCAAATCCTCTTAGTCCCCACCCCCTAAAGGGGTTTTTCTGTTCAATCTTTTCTCTCAGTTGGTGAATATGAATATCCCTCTGGAATAATTAAAAACCTGCCTCAACCGGACATTAAATAAATAGTTCTTGACATCCATTCTCCTAACGCTACATAATGTAGTAGAAGAAATTTCAGATATTTGGGATTGGTAGAGCAATTGGAAGCTCGCTGCCCTTTCACGGCAGAGGTTGGGAGTTCGATCCTCCCTCAGTCCCAGCTTTTTGGGGGCTATAACTCAACGGAAGAGTGCAGGTCTACGGAACCTGAAGTTAGGGGGTCAAATCCTCTTAGTCCCCATCCCCTAAAGGGGTGTTTCTGTTCCATCTTTCCTCTCGGTTGGTCAAGATGAATATCCCAGCAGACCAATTAGAAATATGCCTCAATGTTCTGCAACAAATTTCAGAAGAGCCAGAGATTATTAGCGAACACGATCGCTTCAAAAGTTTGATTGCCAAAATCTATAAAGAGGGGCGTAGAAGTTTTCGTCAAACTCAACAACAACAGCGGCGAGTTGAAGATAAACAACTCAAAGCATCAACTGTGATGGTGCAGTATCAGCACGAGCAAAAATCATTTGCTGCATTGCCAGAATCAACAACAAATTTGCATAAATTGCATAAACCAATTTGTTGTTACATTTGTAAAACCCCTTATACGCAAATTCATTTTTTTTATCATTTACTCTGCCCAAAATGTGCTGAATTTAACTATCAAAAACGACAACAGCGCACGAATTTAGCTGGGCGAATTGCCTTAGTTACAGGCGGACGAATCAAGATTGGTTATCAGATGGTATTGCGGCTATTGCGGGATGGTGCGCGGGTAATTCTCACCACAAGATTTCCCTATGACTGTGCTTACCGTTATAGTTTAGAACCCGATTTTGAGCAGTGGCGCGATCGCTTGCAAATTCACGGACTCGATCTGCGAAATATCCCAGCATTGGAAATATTTGTACAAGATTTACTGCATACTGAATCAGCATTAGATATCATTATTAACAATGCTGCCCAAACCATCAAACGTCCCTTGGCATTTTATCAACATTTGCTAAATCAAGAAGATGAAGCAGCACAAATATTATCAGAAAAAGTCCAAGGGTTAATTTTGAGCGATCGCAATACATCCAAGGAAAATTTAGCTCAACAAAAATCACTTTTACTGGAAAGTCAAGCAAGTTACATCGCCGATTACTTCCCGCCGGATAGATTTGATGCTGATGGACAACAACTGGATCTTCGTCCAATCAATAGCTGGTTGCTAAAACTGGATGAAGTTAACACGATTGAGTTACTGGAAGTCCAGTTGGTAAATGCGATCGCACCCTTTATTATCAACAGTAAACTCAAAGGATTATTGATGCGATCGCCCTTTGAAAGACGCTTTATAATCAACGTTTCGGCAATGGAAGGACAATTCAACCGCGACAGCAAAACACCCTATCATCCCCATACCAATATGGCAAAAGCGGCATTGAATATGATGACGCGAACCTCGGCAGCTGATTATGCAAAAGATAATATTTTCATGAACAGTGTAGATACAGGTTGGATTACTAATGAAAATCCTTATCCTCAGAAGATGCGAATTCAAGTCACACAAAATTTTTACACGCCATTAGATGCAATTGATGGAATGGCAAGAATTTACGATCCGATTGTTCAAGGTATTGAAAACCCCGAAACCCCCATTTATGGTCATTTTCTCAAAGATTATGCCCCTTATCCTTGGTAGCGAACAATGACAAATCTACCTCTCAACTGTCCATTACCTAATTCTATTCAGTCTTCTAAGGAAGTTTTGATCGATCTAGAATCTTTAATCGATTATCTCCACACCAATCAACGGATAACTGAAAAAATAGTTTTCCCGCGAGGCACAGTAATGCCGGATGGAAGACTCGATTTGTGCAAGCAAAGTTTAGGCGTGACGGGATGCCATTTAGTAACTGAAGCATTGACAAACAATTCTGCGATCGCTAGCTTATTACTCGGAACTAATGGTATAGGTAATTTTGGTGCTGAAGATGTGGCGCGATTGATTCAACGTAACAATCGCCTAGAAATTGTTTATTTAGGTTGCAACGCAATTTCATCGACGGGTATTGCTGCACTCGCCGCAGCATTAACGCATAATCAATCTGTAACCGGGCTGTGGTTAAAGCGCAATCCGATTGGCGTAGAAGGTGCATATCATCTAGCTGAAATGTTGCGTCATAACAAAAGTATCCGCACGCTGGATTTAGTCAATACCCAAATAGGAGAAGAGGGATTAGCAGCGATTTTAGAAGTTTTGACTCACACCAATTGTACCGTCGAACGGCTGTACTTGGGCGGCAATCAGATTCAGGCAAATCATGCCTATTTACTGGCTAATCTTTTAGCTCATAATTCGGCGATCGCTGGTTTATTTCTTAATGTCAATCATCTTGGCGATGCCGGAGTTAAAGTTTTAGCAGGTGGATTGGAACGTAATAAAACATTGCTTGAGTTAGGACTTGCTAGCAATGGGATTGGGGTAGAAGGGTGCGATCGACTATTAGCAGCACTGCAAACCCATCCCAAGATCGGTAATCTGGATTTGGGTTACAGTCCTTCTACACGAGTATTAGCGGCGCAACCCAATCAGATTGGAGACGCAGGTGCGATTGCGATCGCAAATTTTCTCACCCACAACCAAACCTTATTGAAGCTGAATCTCGATCGGAATGAAATTAGCGATCGCGGAAAAATAGCCCTGATTGATGCATTAGAAATCAATCAAAAATTGTGCGATCTAAGTTTAGATGGTAAACCAGATCGACGAATTAAGCTGCTGTTGGATCGTAATCGTATGCTAAACCAGAGTAACGAGTTACAAAAACCTCGTAGCGTCGCATTAATCCAGAGTGTATATCGTTGAGTTTAACCGATCCCCCCTAGCCCCCCTTGCCAAGGGGGGAACCGATCCCCCCTAGCCCCCCTTGCCAAGGGGGGAACCGATCCCCCCTAGCCCCCCTTGGTAAGGGGGGAACCGATCCCCCCTAGCCCCCCTTGCCAAGGGGGGAAACTGGAAAGCCCCCCTTGGTAAGGGGGGAACCGATCCCCCCTAGCCCCCCTTGGTAAGGGGGGAAACTGGAAAGCCCCCCTTGGTAAGGGGGGAAACTGGAAAGCCCCCCTTGGTAAGGGGGGAAACTGGAAAGCCCCCCTTGGTAAGGGG
>NZ_JBHFNP010000168.1:0-104836 GCF_041929235.1 Microseira sp. BLCC-F43 | reverse complement strand
TCGCGCGCATGACAGATTTGACGGAAAACCTCATCAGCTTTCACACTCAAGCGGACACCGTAAACCTTCCGGGAAAATCTGCCTTTAGTAAATTTACCGCTCTGGGGATCCTTAAAAGGTACAGCCACATCGATCACCAATCCTACAACACCAATATACCAAAAAAAACCCCTGTTCCCCATTTACAACCACAGATAACATAATATATACTAAAAAGCACGGTGGAGGAAACCCACCGCGCCAAAAAAAAAACAAATTAGCTTCTATTATATATGGACATCACCAAACTGACCAAAAGGCTGGCAGCGCTCACCAAGAAACTCGCAGCAGTTATTAAGCTGAATTGCCGCAAACTGATCCGCAAAACTGCCTTCCAAATCACGCAACTGGAAGGAAAAATCGAGGCAGCTTCTTCGGCTGCTAAGGCAGAGAAGCCCGAACCCACTAAAGAGAAGTACACGTGGGAAGAAAAAGCAGGATACGCCATCTGTCTTAACCTGCAAAACGGCAACAAATATACAGTATCTTGGGACGCTTGCTCATGCCGCGACTGGCAAATGCGGCGACGGCACACAGGCGAAAACTGCAAGCACCAAGAGATGTACCAAGCGCTTACTGCTGCTAAAAAAACCGTAGAGATTGACCAAAACGACTGCCCAACAGGAACCTACCTGCGGCGCACCGACGACTCGATATCCGTCGAGTACGAGGTTTGGTGCTACCAAGAAAAATACACTCCCAGCACCGGATTACAAGTTGAACCAGACTGTATTGGTCGCATTGTGCAAGGAAAAAACGAAATTTTGGCAAGCACTATACATTCAATGCCACGCAGCTTTAGTTCAACCGAAAACGCAATCAACTATTTAGTTCGCTACAACGGAATTGACCCCAAAAAAATGGCGGAGGCATATCTGAAAAACACCAGCCGCAATCCGAAAAGCCTAAGGGCAACTGGCCCTCTGTTGAAGACTTAGCAACGGTTTAACAACCACGCCCTTTAGAATTAAAATCTAAAATCATAAATTATCAATCAAGCGTGAGACTTTTAGTCTCACGGGAAAACCCTGGTCTCTTGATGCAGGGTTTTCCCGTGCTGTTCTATAATGCAAAGAATCTCGGATAAACGCAAACCCATGACGCCTCTAGATCTAGTAGAATCCTCAACTGAGCAAGGTTTAGCAGACCCAACAATAGACTATCTCGACGACCTCCCCGATGATGTCGAGATGTCCCTATTCGACCACTTGGAGGAATTGCGGCAGCGGATATTCTACTCTTTAATTGCGTTAGTGGTAGGCGCAGTTGGGTGTTTTCTGTTTGTAAAACCCTTGGTCAAACTGCTAGAAGCGCCCGCACGGGGCATCAAGTTTCTGCAATTAGCACCTGGAGAATTCTTTTTTGTCTCGCTGAAAGTAGCGGGATACAGCGGCTTATTGGTGGCGATTCCGGTTATTTTATACCAAATTATTCAATTTATTCTCCCCGGATTAACGAGGCGGGAACGACGGCTAATTTTACCCGTAGTTGCGGGTTCTACGGTTCTGTTTTTAGCTGGGTTGGTATTTGCTTATTTACTGCTAATTCCAGCGGCGGTTAATTTCTTTATGAACTACGGGGAGGATGTTGTAGATCAGTTCTGGTCAATTGACCGATATTTTGAATTTGTTTTGCTACTTTTGTTGAGTACGGGGTTAGCGTTTCAAGTTCCAGTTATTCAAATTTTATTGGGGTTGTTGGGGATTGTATCTGCTAAACAGATGCTTTCTGGTTGGCGATACGTTTTACTAGGGTCAGCGGTTTTAGGAGCAGTTTTGACGCCTTCTACCGATCCGATAACCCAAACGCTTTTAGCAGGCGCGGTGGTGGGTTTATACTTCGGCGGTATCGCTATGGTGGCGCTGTTGGGAAACTCTCAGGGATGGGGTAGGTTAATTGGAGCGATCGCTACCCCATTTACAAAAGTCACCCAAAGCCCGCAAAATAGCCAAAGTCCTGTGATAGATCTCGCAAAAGAGCCTTCGGAGATGGTTGAAGCTGCCAATGTAGAAATTGAAGAAACCCCAATAATACAAGAGGAAATCAGCCAAAATAGTGCTGATTCTAAAGAATCGGATTTGAGCCAAATAGAAGTAGAAAATCAAACGATTCAAGTTGAGGATACGGATATCGAAAATCAGACCCAAGTGGATGAACCAGAAAACGAACTCACTCAATTAGAAGCAACCGAAACACCCACAGAAAATCAACTTACATCGGAAGAATCTCTACCCCCGCCACCAGAGGAACAACCAGTACCAGAAATGCTGCCGCAGCGCTTTGTTTCTAAAGTGACTGGCGCTTTATTTACACTCCTCGATTTATGGTGCGAAGATAGGGGTGAAGTCGCTATCAAACGGGCAATAAATATCAAACGAACGGGTGGAGATTGGACACAAGTGCCAGATTTGTGTTACGTATCCTACGAACGTTTACCAGCAGGTTGGATGGAGGATCAAGCTTGCCCAACTGCTCCGGAATTGGTCATCGATATGATTTCACCCAAACAAACATTTGGAGAATTGGTAGACAAAGCAACTGAGTATTTAGAGGCAGGAGTGTTAAGAGTTTGGTTGGTGGATTGTCAAGCTAGAAGTATCACAGTATTTTATTCAGATGCTCGCCCCCGGACTTACAGGGAAGCAATGGAACTCACCGATCCATTATTTGAAGGATTGGAGTTAATTCCTGAGTTACTTTTTAGGCAAGCTCGTTTACCTAATGCTGGTTAAATATTGAATTTTGCACCCAAGCGTTGAAATAAATTTCAGCCTGTAGGGAACATTAAACAATTTTTGCTAGAACAGGACTGACGCAAAGAAACCCGGTTTTTACGATAAATCGTGAGTTTGGCAAACATAGATTCCCGAAAAAACCGGGTTTCTGGCAACGCCCTTGCGTCAGTCCCCTAGAAATCAAAAGCCCTCGATGCCGTGCCCCTACAACACCTGTTAACACAGCTTTTGAATCACCTGCAGCGGCAAGGCATTAAACAATTTTTACCAGAAATCAAAAGCCCTCGATGCCGTGCCCCTACAACACCTGTTAACACAGCTTTTGAGCTTCCTCATTACCGACGACCTTGACGGGCACAAGCGTAATTTGCTGCGTGCCTTGCGGATGAACGAGTACGATTAAGGTTTTCTAACCTGCCGTAGTTATCTTGGTTAATTTCGACAATGATTCGGTTATTTCTGTCAAGGGCTATGACGCGGCGAAAACGGGTAATTTTGGTGCGACAGTCAACGGAACTATAGATCATAAATCCGTAGACTGGGACTCTAGAAGCGGGACCAAAACTATAAAGTTGAAGCGATTGTGGGCGGTTGAAAACAACCTGCTGCCAATAAAAACGCGATCGCGTTCTACCTTGTATCGAAGCAGCATCGATATAAATGGCAGTATCGCTGTCGCTGATTAGTCTAACCCATCGCTGAACCGCATCCGCCGAACTAAAAATGGCTCCGGTTACGATCGGGATAACAATAGCAGTTGCAGGTAACAACTTCAACAGGGTTTTACTTAACGACATTTTGCTTAAATCTCCTCACGCCAAGTCAATTTTAGGGGTCAACAATCAGAATCAGGACTGACGCAAATCACCTTTGTTTCTAGGAAAAATCGTCGATTTTAAACTAGAGATCTACCAAGAAACAAAGGTGATGGCCTGGAATGCGATCGCATTGTTTCACCAACCCAGATTAGCCGATGCCAGATGAAAATTTCCTTAAGTTATCTTGCCGCCATCTAGCATCTGCCTTCCGGTTAGTTCGCAATTCTAACACCCTCATCCCCCGAACAGGTAGAGGATTTAACAGATATTTGAACTTTTCCCAATCAGTCACTAATTGATGTTCCACACCATAGGTAGCGCACAATTGAGAGAAATCAATATCTTGGGGAGTGGCGAAAAACTCTTCAAAGGGCGGATCGAACTTGGCAATTGGCAACATTTCAAAAATGCCGCCGCCGTTATTGTTAATTAAAATAATCGTCAGATGCCCGACAAATTTGTTTTTCAATAAAAATCCATTCGTGTCGTGCAACAAAGCTAAATCTCCCGTTAGCATGACGCTACTTTGGTTTTGATGGGCAATTCCTAATGCAGTGGATAAAGTGCCGTCAATTCCATTCGCCCCTCGATTAAAAAAGGGTTGAATCCCTAAGTTATTAGGTTGCCAGAAAAATTCTACATCCCGCACGGGCATACTATTGGCAATAAAAATCGGCGTACCCGGTGGCAATATCTCTGAGAGTAACCAAGGTATTTTACATTCAAATATATCGTTTTCGCTAGCCATTTTTTGGTCAATTGCTGACCTAACTTTGGCTTCAAGATTGCACCACAAATCAAGATATGGAACTTCTGCCTTCGATGGCGGGGAGGGGAGGACAGAGGTTAATTGTTCAATTGATAGTCGCAGATGAGTGGTTTTACCGTGGAGGGGGTCGAGGTTGTGGTGACTGGGGTCAATTATCCACTGTCTTGGTTGAGTAATTTGTAACCATTCCCGCAGTTCTTTACTCGTGGGTAAGTCTCCGATTTGAATGACTATTTCTGGCGTCAATTGTTGTGATAATTGTGGCGAACGTAAAATCATATCGTAGGTGGAAATTAAGTAAGGATTGAGGTCGGCATAGTTTCTTAAAGGGGAGAGTCCTTCCGCTAGAACAGGCCATTTTAAGGTTTGGGAAAGGCGAGCGATCGCTTTTACATATTCCTCGGCTTTTGCAGGTTGTGCAACCCCGGCAATAATTATACCCTTGTCACATTGCAGCCATTCTGGGAGTGGGTAATGGCGTTCCCAGGCAGAGCCAGGGAACGAGGGTAATGGCGTTCCCTGGCAGAGCCAGGGAACGAGGGTAATGGGGGTAATGCTAGTAAAGAAGTCTTCTTTTAACTGAGATTGGAACGATTGGGCGTCGAATTGGGGAATGGGTGCGAGGGGGTCGCGGAAGGGGATGTTGAGATGGACGGAACCGGGGGTAGGAGTTTGCGATCGCTCCCAAGCATATACTATTATTTGCCGCAGATATCGCAGCATTCCCATTTCCAGAGACGGTACGGCTAATTCTGCTTGCCAGTTGGGATAATTGCCATATAATTTCACTTGGTCAATCGTTTGTCCGGAATGACAATCCCGTAATTCTGGCGGGCGATCTGCGGTTAAAATTAACAAAGGTATGCGACTTTCTCTCGCTTCAATTATTGCTGGATAAAAATTCGCTCCCGCCGTTCCAGATGTACAAACAACGGCTACAGGTAATCCCGATTGTTTCCCAATTCCTAGAGCAAAAAATGCTGCCGAACGCTCGTCTAAAACGGGAATTGCTGCTATTTTTTCATTTTGAGCAAACGCGACAGCAAGCGGCGTTGAACGAGAACCCGGACAAATAACGGCGGTGGTTAATCCCAGTCTTTGGAGAGTTTCGACTAAAATCGAAGCCCAGACTGAGTTAGTATTGCGAAAATCAACTGGCATTGGCGATTGCTATAATTATCAGCGAAAATAAGTGCTGGTAATTATTATGACGCAAGAACTGATAGATTTAAGACAAAGCATCCTTGAAGGACGCTACGCCGATGCTTTAGCAATCGTCGATGAGCTAGAGGGAATGAGTAAAAAGTCTATTTTACGTCAAATCAAATCTTTTTTAACGATTTTGCTGATTCATTTAATTAAAAATCAAGTTGAACAGCGGCTCACCAATTCTTGGGCGAGTTCTATTCGCAATTCTATTAGAGAAATTCGAGAGTTGAATCTCAAAGAGAACAAAACATCATATTACATCAATTCCGATGAATGGGAAAGTTTGATAGAAGAGGTAATAGAGAATGCGATCGCAGATGCAAGTGATGAAGTATTAAACGGACAATACAGTCAATTTCAGCTAGCCGAAATGTTAGATAAAACCCAACTTACTCAGAAGGCGAAAAAATTTTTGTTGCTAACTTACTCCCATTCGTCAAAGGAATTACCCGCAGTAGTGGCGGAGAACCTAATTCAGCTACCGGGGGGTGAAGATTGGATCAATCGGACACAAAAATAATTTAACCTGGGGATGCGATTCGCTCAAGTCGCAGGACAAACGCTCTCTAGTTTAATCCACGACTTTGAGGAAACCCCTTTGCAAACCATCAAACACCCGGTCGAGCAGTTGTTTCTCCGCATCGCTGATTAAATTATTAGACAGTTTTACTGACATCAGTAGCTTTTGGTGAATGCGGCTAATTTGACGACTAGAAAAGATGCGTTCGACGATGACTTCCAGGGAGATGTTGGGTAATGCACCTTGTTCTGACATAATGATTTGAGGAACTAAACGCTACATAACCAAACTCAGTTATAAATATGGGGGATGCGATCGCAGCCAGTGGTGATTTGCGGCCTAGATTGCCGTGAGGATTTTTATACAGCTTTGTGATTTTACTCGTTGACAAAATTTCCTCTTTCCCCTTATTCCTATATCCCAACCGGATGCCATCATAAGTAGCGGCGAAAATTGCTCCTCTGCTCCTCTGCTCGCTTTGCTCACCAGCTCTTCCTCTCCCTTTTGCCACAGATCCACTATCTCGGTACAATAGCTTGGCATTGCAGCGCGGAAAAAAGCTTATAAGATGGCTCAAGCACAAATTGGGATTATCGGCGGTAGCGGACTTTACAAAATGGACGCCCTCAAGGACGTGGAAGAAGTGCGAGTGGACACCCCCTTTGGGTCGCCTTCCGATGCTTTAATCTTGGGCACTTTAGAAGGGACGCGGGTTGCCTTCCTGGCACGTCACGGACGCAACCATACCCTTTTACCCTCCGAGTTGCCATTTCGGGCGAATATTTATGCCATGAAAAGTTTGGGCGTCGAATATTTAATCTCGGCGTCGGCGGTGGGTTCGCTCAAAGCAGAAGCAAAACCGCTAGATATGGTAGTGCCGGATCAATTTATCGACCGGACGAAAAATCGAATTTCCACCTTTTTCGGCGAAGGAATTGTTGCCCATATTGCCTTTGGCGATCCGGTGTGCAAAAATCTGGCTGGCGTTGTCGCGGATGCGGTTGCCAGTTTAGAATTACCAGACGTAACTTTGCATCGCGGCGGCACTTATGTATGTATGGAAGGACCCGCATTTTCTACTAAAGCCGAATCGAATTTATATCGCAGTTGGGGCGCAACAATTATTGGCATGACCAATTTACCCGAAGCAAAGTTAGCCAGAGAAGCAGAAATTGCCTATGCAACTTTAGCCTTAGTTACAGATTACGATTGCTGGCATCCAGACCACGACAGCGTCACCGTAGAAATGGTAATTGCTAATTTACAACGCAATGCAGTTAATGCCCAAAAAGCCATCCAAGAAACCGTGCGGCGCCTCAGCCAAAATCCACCCGCTTCAGATGCTCATTCGGCGTTGAAGTATGCAATTTTAACGCCCTTGGATAAAGTTTCAGCAGCAACCCTAGAAAAGATGGGGCTGTTGTTGAAAAAGTATTTGTAAAGTTGCTAATGGCTAATTGCTAATTGCCAATTTGATTAAAATCAATCTAAAATCAGCAATTATATCATGTCCGGTAGCAAAGGTTGTGCAAGTGTTTTTGATACTGTAGGTGCGGGTAATACTAACCAGTTATAAGTCCTGATTTCGTTAAACCTGCCCCGCCTGACTACCGATGCTTAAGGATATGATATTACCAATTACCAATTAGCCATTAGCCATTAGCCATTTTTATGAACTTTACAGATAGTTTGTGGCTCTCGATTGAAGCGATTTATAGCAAAATTTTGGCTCATCCCTTTGTCCAAGGGTTAACCGATGGATCGTTGGATGAATCTGCTTTTCGCTTTTATGCCATCCAAGATGCTTTGTACTTACAAGACTTTGCTAGAGGACTGGCAATTTTAGGTGCAAAAGCAGACAGCGACGATGATTTTTTGATGTTCTGCGACCATGCCAGTAATGCTATTTTAGTCGAACGGAGCCTGCACGATAGCTTTTTTAAAGCGTGGCAGTTGACGCCTGAACAGGTATACAATACCCCACCTGCTCCTAACTGTTTGCTCTATACTTCTTATCTGCTACGTGTGGCGTTAGGACGGCCTTATTATGAAGCGGTGGGTGCGTTTTTACCCTGTTATTGGATTTATTGGCAAGTTGGTAAAGAATTAGTGCAAAAAGGGTCGGTCAATCCTTTATATCAGCAGTGGATTGATACCTATGCCAGCGATGAATTTGAAGCGGTTGTCAAAGCTGTTTTGCATGTTATGGATAACTTGGATCTTGGGTTAACACAACCGCAAAAAGAAGCAGTGAAAAACCATTTTATCATCACTTCAAAAATGGAATATTTGTTTTGGGATATGGGCTACCATCAGCAAGAGTGGGAGGTTTAATATCAGAAACACGGTTGGTTTGAGTGGAAAAATAGCTAATAGCTAATTGCTCATTGCTAATTGATATTGGGTAGTTTTTTCCAGCTATACAATTAGCTATTAGCCATTAGCCATTAGCCATTAGCTACAAAGGTCGCATCGTCACTGGAACGCAGAAACCAGCGCTACAATTTCTCACATTTAAAGAACTGCTACGAGTAGGGTGAATCTCAAATTCATCGGGTTCGTAATTAGGATTGGGAGTTCTAGTTCCTGGGTAAGTGGGTCTGCTACCGCGTAAAATAAAGCCATTAGAAGTAGGCGTTAGCGTCATCCGTTGTTGAGCTGCAATCAGTCGCCCATTCGGAAGACGAACATTCACGACCATTGTGCCAAAATTACCATCCATAGATAGTCTAGCGCGATGAGTAATGCCGTTGGAGCGCCAAAACAACGTCCAATCTCCCTCTAGGGCAATATTGGGATTGGCAATGCGCGGTCTGATTTGTTGCGCTACAGCAGGAACTGAAAACGCTGTAGTACTAATCATTGATAAGGATGTAGCTGCTAAAGTCATCAGACCGAATGCTGTTAATTTTTTCAAAGATGATTGCTTAGTTTTCATAAAATTATCCGTAGAAGTTCAATTTTCTAATTAATCCTTCCAAACTTCAGCGGGGAAATCCGGATTATTTACTAAAATTTTTTTAGGGAACCTTGGTTTAAGTTAATCGTCATTAAATATATTGCCCAGGACTTATATCAAATCCGGTTGCATCGGAATAATTAGCTTTCTTGCCAATCGCTAATTGCTAATTGCTAATTGCTAATTTTCCATACAGGTCGTAATTCCGAGGCAACGGTCAACGATATTACGCAAAAAACCCGGTTTATACGAAAAATCGTGCGTGTAGACTCGCGAGATTGATGCATCACCTTTGTTTTTGGCGCAGGGTGCGTAAGTCCTGTTGCCTAAATTAGGTTGGGTTGAGGTACGAAACCCAACCTACAGAATCTCCTATTACCAATTACCAATTACCCATTACCCATTACCCATTACCAACAACTTCATAAACAAAACTCAGCGTCGCCCAAGCATTGACATCGATCGCCCAACTATCAGAAGAAATACCTAATATCTCGGTTGTAACTGCGCTCGCTTGGTGCAAGTCTTGCCAAACGGCACGCGCAACTTCTAGAGGATTTAATAAGCGTGCAATTCGCCTTTGATCTCCTCGTGGATGATTCATGCTATCCAAAGCGGCGAGTGTTTGGGTAAAAGGCGCACGACTAAAAATCACGTGGGTTTCTGCTAGTCCAGAGGGTTCAGAAACAATCCATTTGAACGGATTGGAAATTTGGGGGATGGTAATAGATTCTCCGGGAAGAATTACCAGGTCAAAGCTGTTGGTTTTTTGGGGATATAATGCGATCGCACTCCCCCCACCATCGATTCCCAGCAACATCACGTAGACTGGGTGCAAGCTCTCGTTCTCCAGTCGGTACTGAATCTGGCTCCCCCTGGGAATCTTCAGTATACTTGGAGCGTTATTAACACTTGACAACACCGCGTTACTGGTATTTGTCCTCGATGCTCGGCGGGTAACTTTGTGCATTAACATCTGTTCCCCTTGAGCAACCCTTTGCAGCGTCGCCTTTACAGCTAAGCGAGAAGATGCTTCATTTCCACTCAAGCGCCATAACTTCGCCGCTAGTTGGGTTCGCAATTTAAGTGTCAATCGATACACTGCTGTTTTAATCGCTTCCCCTGGTTCCCCTGTAGTATTGGGAATCAGTTGTTTTCCTAAATTGAACAAACCATATTGAGGAATCGGAATCGATGAAACAGCAGTATTTTCAACTCGACCAAATAAACAATCTGCGGGTTGTTCTCCAGCGATGACCGACGAGAATTGAGGCAAGTTGGCAAACGCACTCGTCGCATCTACGCGCTCGATTCGCTCTAAACTGGCATCGAGGGCGACTGTTAAACCAATATTGCGGGGTAAAACTCGAATCGATTCTTGTACGAGTTGTCCTGGCTGTAGTTTATCCCCATCAGTAGAAAGAATTCGCGCCTTAGCTTTTAAACCTTCGCGAGAACGAATTTGTAAGATTGGTAAAGTCTGTTCGGTGTCTGCATCGGGCGGTGGGACTACAGTTAGAAGAGAATTAATCCCGTAGAATTCTACAATTGTGGCGGGGAGTCCTGCCAGCCACAATAATGCAGTTTTTCCACTATCTTCTAGCCCAATGACTGCACCCTCTGCACCTGTATTTAAATCGGGCAAAAGGTAATAAGTTTGGATTTGTTGTTCGCCGCGCGGACAGGTCAAGCTAGGTTGCTGTCGATCGCCTGCAACTTGTTTGACGGTGCTGGCAACTCGACTGATGCTGAGCTGAACCGTTGTCGCTTCTGTTACCTGCCATAAATGTTGGGTTAAGGCGTAGGTAAATAACCCGGCGCTGAAACCGTTCCTCTGCACTTCTGTGGCGATGTGGTTGGAGTCAGAAGCGGCTAAAAGTTGTCCGGGTTTATCAGTACCGAGTAATTTTTGAATCGGATTAGTTTTGAGTTGGCTAGCGAGTTCAGCTTGAAACTCGAGTTCCTTGGTGCTGAGTTGATTGCCTGGGAGGGTCGGGCGCGATCGCATCCGTAAATTACCCAGTAACGGTGGGATAAATCCCTTGAGGCTGGGGTCAGTGAAACTGGTATCTAAAATGGTGGCGATGCGATCGCTTTGGAGACTTCGCAACAACAACCACAGCGTCTCTTGTGCCAGCACGTTCACCCCAGAAGTATCTTTAGTTGAGAGCAACCCATCAACCCCAATCAAACAATTTTGGATTTTTGGTAATGGGTCATTGGTAATGGGTAATTGGGTTGTATCTGTTTGTGGGATAGGCGTATCTGTTTGTGGGATAGGCGTATCTCTTTGTGGGATAGGCATCTCTCTTTGTGGGATAGGCGTCTCGCCTGTCACCACCAGTTGGCTACCATAGCCGCTAAAGTGGAAAATTACCGCATCCCCCGGTTTAGCTTGTTTAACCAGATGCTCGATGAAAGCAGTTTCGATATTTTGTCGCGTCGCTTGTCCGTCGGTTAAAACGAGAACATCCTGCGCTTGGAAGCCAAACCGATAAATTAGCAGTTCCCGTTGCAGTTCTACATCGGTGACGCAACCCGCAAGCGCGGGCAATTGGGGGTACTGATTAATACCCACCAGTAGCGCCAACTTGCGGGAACTGGTTTGCGCTAACGCTTGGGAGTAGCGGGTAAAGCGCAATAACCCTGCCTCGCTAACACCCATAGCTGCTAGCACTAAACCAGCTCGTTGCAAAAAGGCTCGTCGCTTCATTGGATAAATCTGAGTTCTTTGTGAGCGTTACCCACTAAAATCTAGCAACTAACGACTAAAAGCAAGTTAAACCTCGGTGGGAACTCGCATAGCTCTTGCTAGTTCTGCCGCAACTTCAGGGCGGGAAAACTCTGGGGGCGGTAGTTCTCCCCGTCTGAGCATCTCGCGCACCTTCGTTCCCGACAAGTGTATCCGTTGTTCGGGGGTACTGGGACTCGTCTTCGTCGTCGCCATGCCTCCGGTAATCTTACAGTAGAAGGCGTGTTCAAACATCATCGGCACGATGCCCATTTCCCCTGGCTCAAATTCATCAAAAATGTATTGAGCGTCGTAAGTGCCGTAGTAGTCGCCCACGCCTGCATGGTCGCGTCCCACGATAAAGTGGGTGCAGCCGTAATTTTTGCGGACGATGGCGTGGAAAATTGCCTCCCGCGGGCCAGCATAGCGCATCGCCGAAGGATTAATCGCCAGAATTACCCGGTCTTTAGGATAGTAGTGTTCCAGAATAATCTCGTAGCACCGCATCCGCACATCTGCGGGAATATCATCATCCTTCGTCGCGCCCACCAACGGATGCAGGAATAACCCATCCACGGTTTCCATCGCCGCTTTTTGGATATATTCGTGCGCTCTGTGAATAGGATTGCGCGTTTGGAAGCCGACAATCGTTTTCCATCCCTTTTCTTTAAACATCCGCCGCGACTCAATTGGGTCGATTTGATATTTGGGAAACTGGGGATGGGGGTCCCGTTCCAGCAGCCAAACTGGTCCGGCTAAATTCATCGACCCTTGGTTATAAACCACTTCCACGCCTGGATGCTTGATATCGTCGGTGCGGTAGACATTCACCGCTTCGTGAGCTTTGTTGTAACGATATTTTTGGGTTAATTCTAAAACCCCCACAAATCGCCCATTCGGGTCGTCCAAACGTACCCAGCTGCCTTCTTTTAACGGTTCTGCCACTGCTTCCGCTACCGACAGGGTAACCGGAATTGACCAAGGCAGACCATTGATCAGGCGCATATCGGTGACGACTTGCTCGTAGTCTGGTTTCTCCATAAAGCCATGCAGCGGACTAAAACCGCCAATGGCAATCATCACCAAGTCAGAAAACGCCCTCTCGTCGAGTTGGACGCGGGGCAGGAAATTCGCTTGCGCGAGAAATTCTTGCTTTTCTTGCGGGGTAGCAATGCGATTAATTAAGTGACCGCCGTGAGGGGGGATGCCGTCTAGATGCTGACTCAAAGTGTTTCCTTCTTCTGCGAATAGCGACTGATAGAACGGGTTAACCGCTGATATAAGCTGGCAGCGGTGTAGGTGGGTGGTTTAATTTAACCAACTTTTGATTTTACACTGCTGGTTAAGCTAGATGGAAGACTATACTAAAATGTCTCTTGATTCTCACTAGAGGTGAATATTATTCAAATTCGCGTTCAACAATTTTTCCTAATCAGATAAATTTCCAGTGGCTTTGCTAATTTTTACTGTGTCGAATGCGAGCAAGCAAGCGAGCATTACTTGGTAATTCAAGGCATTCGAGGCAAGCGGATAAAACTCTATACGGGAGCGGCAATTAAACCAAATAAGTACATCTGGAGACGATGTTATCGATTTTTAATATGTTGTCTGAATTCATTCAAACAATTCAAATTATCAAACTCTCTATTTTGTCTCTTCGATTAAATGAGCTAAGATTCCCACAATCCCCTCTACAGGTTGAAGAGGATATTCATTCAAATCAATCGTGACTGTATTTCCTTCCAACTGCAAAAACTTCCACAAGCTGCCAGTTGTTACCGCACCATAAAGAGGAGAAATTTTATTTCCTTGCTGTTCGTTGAACCGTGAAGCGGCTATAAGTTCGGCTATACATTGAGGAATACCTCCATTTAAATTCTCATTTTTCGCTTCTACAATGATAGCAACGGGAGCTTCTATAAACAGTTGTTCTGAAGAGCGGCTGATTAAAAAATCTATTCTACCGTTGAGTCCAAGGCTGGCATCTACAGTAAAATCATTGCCTGAAAATATACTAATACTTCCATTAAACAAGTTTTTTAACCCTAATAGCAAGGGGGCTACAATCAGTTCTGAACGAGCTTTTTCAGTATTAATTGCTAATGCTAATGGGATAGTTTGAGCGAGGAAAGATATCAACCAAGGCTCCGGATTGCGAGATGTATAAGTGCTAAATACCCCTGTGACTTCAACGAATGAAAGTTGAAATTTATTTTTGATTTCGCTGAAATTAAAATCACTGTATGACATTTTTTTATAGATCGCTTCAGCATTGAATAAAAAAGAGGCCAACAATTATTGAGCCTCTTTTTTCGCCTATTTAATTTTGCCGTTCGATAATTCCCCCACCTAACAAGATATCCCCGTCGTACCAAACAGCAGCTTGTCCGGGTGTAATGCTTAACTGGGGTTCGTCAAACACCAGTTTAACTCTTGTGGGATGGGCATCTTGCCCGTCCATCAAAGGAATCACGGTAACGGGTGCAGGCGTCGTGCGATACCGGATTTGGACTTCGGCGCGAATCGGTGTAGTCGGGGGTGCAATCGAGACCCAGTTGACGCGAGAGACGGTGCATTCGGGTTGAGTGAGATGGGTGCGATCGCCCACCACTACCCTATTATTCACCGCATCGATCCCAATCACGTACAAAGCTTCCGCCGCCGCAATCCCCAGCCCCCGGCGCTGTCCAATCGTGTAATGATGGACACCATCGTGCTGACCCAATACGCGCCCTTCTCTGTCCACAATATCGCCCTTTTTCGCAGCTAAATACTTATCCAAAAACTCGCGCATTGAACCATTAGCTTCTACCAAACACAAGTCCATACTTTCTGGTTTATCGGCAGTCTTCAAGCCAAATTCTGCGGCAATTTTCCGCGTTTCGGTTTTGTGCATTTCTCCTAGTGGAAATACAGAAGCTCCCAGTAAATCTTGTGTCAAATCGTACAAGAAATAAGACTGGTCTTTACTTTGATCCACCGCCCGTAGCAATTGATAGCGACCAGTGTCGGAATTGTAACTAATTCGGGCATAGTGACCCGTAGCAATTTTAGCGATACCTAATTGTTCGCGGGCATATTTTACCATCGGGCCAAACTTCACCGTCTTGTTACACTGGGAACAAGGCAGGGGCGTAATGCCGTCGCTGTATCCGGCGACGAGATAGTCTATGATATGGGCTTGAAACACATCGCGGCTATCGACGATGTGATGGGGGATACCCAACTGTTCGCAAATAAACGCAGCATCTACCATACCTTCAGAGCAGCATTGACCTTTCCCCTTCATCAGCCAAAGGGTTAAACCGACAACTTCGTATCCTTGATTATGGAGAATGGCGGCTGCTACTGAACTGTCAACGCCACCAGAAAGGCCAACAACTACTCTGTTCATAGCATTGAAATCGACTCGAACTAAACATCCATAGAACTAACTTTTTCTAAGTTAACACTTTGAGATAAATCTTGGATGGTTGTGGAAGCTTTTGAAAGTGCAAACTCTTGAGAGATGTCTTATAGTACACTGACTGTAAAATTTGCGTCAAACTGGGTAAAATTTGAGGATGAGGAAGGAATGGACATGAGAAGACATTCGACGTATGTGAAGAAACCCGGTTTCTTGAAGAAACCGGGTTTCTGGGGAGGTTTACTGTTAGGGGGTACTATAGCGATCGCTTCCCCCACCACCCTCGCCAAGTCAGTCCCGCCAACGGCGGTCAAACGCGACTACCCAGAAGCGGCGCGAAGGCGAGGCGATATTGACGGCTATCTAGTTTATGTGGATCGTTATAGTCGCAACTTATTAGAAGCGGTTCAACGAATAGAAAGATCGGCAACGCGGGTACGCTTTAAAGGAAGAGATGTTATTCAATTAGCCATATACAGAAGCCGTTCAACCGCAGAAAATAGAATTCGAGATCTAGAACGTCGAGGCATTATTGCTGACATTGCTACGGTTGATACGAGGCGTTATGCGCGTCAGTTTTTTGTCTACGTCATTAGCAGCGATCCGCGCGTTTTAAGAGAAGTGCGGGAAGTTGATTCCAATGCTTTTTATGTAAGGTACCGGGGAAGAACTGTGATTCGCGCCGGAATATTTGACAGCGAAGATAGGGCGCTGAGATTAGCAAGGAGACTGCGCGATCGCCGCCTTATCCCTCGTGTCGATATCATTGAATTTGAAGAAAGTTGGGCTAGGTTTGAAGCTGTAGGCGATGACCAAGACGACGCCCTTTCGCGTCGAAGGGGAGACGCTCTCTTGCACCCTTCTCAAGAGCGAAGCACTTGGTCACAATCCCCCTCATTTATTCGTGGAGAATCCCCTGGCGCCTACCATGGGGTGTCCCCGCGTCACCCTATCCCCGCGTCACCGCGTCCTCTTCAACCGCCCCTTGCTTCAGTTAACGATGATTACTATGCAGTAGTCATTCCATGCAGCGAAGAAGAACTACCCGCAGTTGAAGCACAAGTAAGGCAAATGGCACCCGATTTTGGCAGTCAAGAAGGTATTTCCAGACGCAACGAAGCGGATGGATCGTATGTCATGGTAGGGCCATTCCGTAACCGCGAAACCGCCGAAAACTGGCATCGCTATTTACAGGACTTTGGCATGGAAAATGCACAAATTTATTATAGTAGGTAATGGCGTTACTAGGCAGAGCCCTGGTCACGAGGGTAATGGGTAATGGGGAGAAAGGGGGAAAAATGAAAGGGGTGCATAATTCAAATAACAATTACCAATCCAAAATCGCTCAATTTGTAGTCACCGCTGAACAAATGCACCAAATTGAAGAGCGGGTATTTGTTGCGGGAATGCCCGTTGCAGCTTTAATGGAAAAAGTAGCAGGATTAATTGCTCGCAGAATTCAGGAAATCTATCCATTAAAGGGCAGCGATAACCAATTACCAATCAGCAATTACCAATCTTTAAATATTGGCATTTTAGTAGGTCCCGGTCATAATGGTGGCGATGCTTTAGTTGTGGCACGTGAATTGCATTGTCAAGGCTATAAAGTTGCGATTTATCTTGCTTTTCCCAAACTCAAAGAATTAACATCCCAGCACGCAAGATATGCACGCAGTCTCACCATTCCATTTTTTGACCAAATTGAACCGCTGCAAGATTGCGATATCATTATTGATGGGTTATTTGGATTTGGGTTAGAAAAACCGCTTTCCGACTCGGTTGCAGATGCCATAAACAAGTTAAATTCATGGTCTAAACCAATCATCAGCATCGATATTCCTTCCGGTTTGCATACTGATACAGGAGAAGTATTGGGAACCGCAGTTCGCGCAACTCGGACTTTGTGTTTGGGGTTGTGGAAACCGGCATTTCTGCAAGACCAAGCTTTGGAATATATCGGCAAAGCAGAATTAATTGGTTTTGATATACCTTTAGCAGATATTGCGGCAGTATTGGGCGCAACGCCCAAAATTCAGCGCGTGACGAAAGCAAATGCTTACGCTAATTTGCCCTTAGTTCGTCCGCCAGTGACGCATAAATATAAACAAGGACATTTACTCTTAATTTGCGGTTCTCGTCGCTATGCTGGGGGAGCAATTTTAACCGGATTGGGTGCAAGGGGAAGCGGTGTCGGAATGCTTTCAATTGCCGTACCAGCATCGTTAAAACCGCTGTTGGTATCCCATTTACCCGAAGCTTTGATAATAGATTGTCCCGAAACAGAAACGGGCGCGATCGCTTCGCTTCCAGATGGGATAAACTTGGACTCTTATAGCGCCATCGCCTGTGGTCCAGGTTTAACTACTGATGCTACTCCAGTTGTGCAAAGTGTTTTGGAAAGCGATCGCACTTTAGTATTAGACGCCGATGGTTTAAATATCCTCGCCCAATTAGAACTATCCCCGCGAGAAGCACCTACAATTCTCACACCTCATGCTGGCGAATTCAAACGTTTATTTCCCGATATTGCCGCTCCGACCAAAGATAGAATAGAAGCAGTTTCCCTGGCCTCCCAACAAAGCAATGCAGTGGTATTGTTGAAGGGAGCTAGGACTGCAATCGCCAATCCTTCCGGTTCTATATATATTATCCCCGAAAGCACTCCCGCCCTTGCCCGTGGCGGTAGCGGCGATGTGTTAACTGGAATACTCGGTGGACTGCTAGCGCAAGCATCCTCCCCACAAATGTCAATAGCAGAAATAGTCGCAACAGGCGCATGGTGGCACGCTCAAGCCGGAATTTTAGCAGCAAAAGAACGCACTGAATTAGGCGTTGATGCCTTTACCTTGACGCAATATTTAATACCCGTGTTGCAAGATTTTAAATCGTAATTGATTCCAAAAAGCATTATGATTCAAACCCTAAACAATCCAAGCAATCCCATCCCAGAACAACGTTTTACTTGGCGCGGTTTGCAATGGCATCAATTTAAAGCAATTCAAGCTGCCTTTGAAGGCGTACCGGGGGTGCGTTTATTTTATTGTGAAGGAGTTTTAGAAATAGTGGGAATTAGCAAACCTCATGAAGCAACTAAGTGTCTGATTGCTGCATTACTAATAACTTATTTCGAGGTCAAGGAAATTGAATTTTTTCCCAGCGGTAGTTATAGCCAAATAGTTGAGGGTTCTGTTGAGTACCAGTCAGACTTATCTTACTGCTTCGACACCGATAAACCTGTGCCAGATTTATGCGTGGAAATTGTCATTACCAGCGGCAGTCCGATTAAGCTGAGAAAATATCAATTAATGAAAGTGCCTGAACTATGGTTTTGGCAAGATGGCACGCTTGAAGTTTATCATTTACGAGAACAAGACTATGAGCGAATTTCTAGCAGTGAGGTACTACCCGATCTAGATTTAGATCTACTGACTCGCTGCACTATGTTTGCCTCTCCATTGGAAGCAGTTAAAGAATTTCGCAAAGGTATCAGTGCTTTGAACGAGTCATATGATGTCCGTTGAATTGCCCATAATAAAAAAACCTCACCTCGTCGTTGCGTAGGGACTAAGGCTAAAGAGATTTATCGGACAAACAGATCAGGTTAATAATGCCGTGTCCCGGCTTCCGATTATGGGTAATCGACCGAACATGATATCATAACCTGAAATTGACCAATTGAGAAACCGGGTTTTTCTAAAAAACCCGGTTTCTGACCCTAGGTGTAATTGACAAAAAATACATAGTGTAGTATAATAAGTAAAACACTCATAACCAGAGGCGAAAAATGAACCACCTGGACTTTTAAAACCGGACTTGACGAACCCGGTAAATGGCATTCATGCTATAAATCTCATCGTCTATAAAATAGCCGAGTCTCTTCAAGCATCCGGTTATCCAGAAGTAACTATATGGCGATCGCATCCCGTTACCACCGTCGCCAATAACTTCGACAAGCTTTATTTCCCCCCAGAGAGTTTGTCGCGAAGTCACAAATACACCCGCTACCTCGACGACGGTAGGTTACTCAGAACCCACACTACCGCGATTATTCCAGACTTACTCACCCACATCATCAAAGGGGAACAAATAATTGTGCATCCCGGTATCTGCTATCGGCGGGATGTAGTGGATTTTCGCCACGTAGGGGAACCTCATCAAATGGATGTATGGTGGATAAGCGATACCCAGCACCTGGCGAGGGAAGATTTAATCAAACTCATCCAAACTATTCTCGATGCAATTCTTCCAGGCGTATCCTACCGCCTCAACGAAACATCGCACCCTTATACCCGCAACGGTGTAGAAATTGAGGTGTTAGTAAATGGAAATTGGATCGAAGTGGGAGAAGGTGGCGAAGCGCATCCCGGTTTATTACAACCAGGATATACGGGATTGGCGACGGGTTGGGGATTAGATCGTTTGGCGATGTTAGTTAAAGGAATGGATGATATTCGCCTGCTGCGAAGCACCCATCCTAAAATTGCCATCCAGATGACTAATTTAGAACCTTATTATCCCGTATCAAATCAGCCCAAAATTAGTCGAGATATGTCGATTGTGACTCGACTCGATACCGAGTTGGAAGATATTTGCGAAAAAATTGTCGAGGCGTTGGGAGAAGATGCCGAACTGTTAGAATCTGTCGAGATATTGAGCGAAACTCACTACAATCAACTCCCGCAACCAGCGATTCAACGTTTGGGGATTCAACCAAATCAAAAGAATTTGCTAGTGCGGATGACTTTGCAGAGTTTGCACGCATCGATTGCGAATCAGCAAGCGAATTTACTGCGTGAGTTGGTTTACAACAAAATTCATCTTGGTTTCAAGTAGGGGCGGGTTTTACCAGTTACTTTTGATGCCTTGCGAATTGTATTGATAAACCCGCCCCCTGCTAAGATGGATTATATCCAGTCCGGTAGTAGAGACGTTACATGTAACGTCTCTACTCCTATGGTTAATGGTGTTGTAGGGGCGGGTTTTACCAGACATATTTGATCAATAGCGAATTGTATTGATAAACCCGCAAGGGCGCGATGACGATGCCAGCGGACATGATATTAATTATCAATCAAATCGTCCCGACCGATGCCAAGAGAACGCAACATTGCTTTAATATCGACAACATCTATACCGCAATAGTAGTATCGCTTGTGCCTTAAATTTGCGAGATAAAAGCCAGTCTGACCCCCTTTCATACGAAACATCTCATATCATGTCCGGTCGATTACCCATAATCAGACGCCGGGACACGGCATTATTAAAGATATCTGTTTGTCCGAAATATCTCTTTAGCCTTAGTCCCTACGCAACGACGAGGTGAGGTTTTTTTATTATGGGCAATTCAACGGACATCATATCATTCACAATCTGCTGCTTTGAAATGCCATACAACAACTCTAAATCTTGAAAATCAACCGCTATCGGCAGCAAGTTGTAGAACAGAGTCGTTTTTTTGAAGAACCAGCGACCTTCGCGGCACTCTACAATACGGTAATAGTCTGGAACGATTAATCGTAGATCGTGCATTGATTATATTAACGCGATCGATCGCGCCACGTGCTTGATGACAGAAACCCGGTTTCTCGCAGAAACCGGGTTTCTCAATTGATGCATTTCAGTCGGTTTTAACCGAATTGTAGAGACGTTACATGTAACGTCTCTACAATAATCCGGAAATTGATTTCCTGGCGGATTGGGATGCTACACTTCAACCGTTGACTTACTTTTATCTGGCACGTAATAATCGCCGTTAACATCAACTGCAACAATTCCCATCGACTCGTTACCAGTAATCAAACGCGCGCCGCGTTTGCGGGTGAAATAGTTCCAACCCCACTGAATCATTACTACCAATTTGTTGTCAAATTCAATCAGGTAGTAAATATGGATAAATACCCAAAACAACCAAGCTAATAAACCTGTAAATCGCACGTAACCCAAATCTACTACCGCCGCATTGCGCCCGATGACTGCTAAGCTACCAAAGTCAAGATAGCGGAAGGGCGGTGCTGGTTTACCTGCCAATCTTTGTTCGATCAATTTAGCGACATATTCCCCTTCTTGCATTGCTACAGGTGCAACGCCTGGTAAGGGTTTCCCGTCTTGAGAAAGATTAGCCAAATCGCCAATTACAAAAATATTAGAATGTCCTGCTATGCTTAAGTCTGGTTCGACTATGACGCGCCCTACTCGGTCGAGTTCTACACCCGTGCGTTGGTTTAAAACTTTGCTCATGGGCGATGCTTTGACCCCTGCTGCCCATAATATCGTTCGCGCCGGAATTTGTTCGATTTGTTCGCCTTGCTTCACGGTAATTACGTGATTTTCAATGTTGGTAACTAGCGCCTTTGTTAGCACCGTTACGCCCAATTTTTTGAGCGATGCTGCGGCTTTGGCGGATAATTCTGGTTTGTAAGGTGGCAGAATTCTATCCATGCCTTCTAGCAATAAAATTCTGGCTTCCGCCGTGTCGATGTTGCGGAAATCTTTTTTCAGGGTACTGTAGGCGAGTTCGGCGATCGCTCCCGCTAATTCTACACCCGTCGGCCCTCCTCCCACAATCGCAAATGTTAACCAAGCACGTCGTTTTTCCGGATCGGTTTCTTTTTCTGCTGCTTCAAACGCCAAGAAAATTCGCCGCCGCATTTCCAAGGCATTTTCTACTGTTTTTAATCCCGGTGCAACGGTTTCCCATTCGTCTTTGCCAAAGTAGTGATGGCTCACACCCGTCGCTACAATTAATGTATCGTAACTCACTTCTTCGCCCCGCAAGATGACTTTTTGAGCATCGGGATCGATGTCTGTTACTTCTCCTAGCAGCACTTTGGTATTTTTATTCTCGCTGAGGACGGAGCGCAGGGGCGAGGAAATATCCGCCGGAGATAATGTCCCCGTTGCAACTTGATACAGCAGCGGTTGAAATAAATGAAAGTTGCGTTTATCGATTAGCGTCACTTGCACTGGTGCGTTACCCAGTGCTTTAGCAGCATAAAGTCCGCCAAAACCACCGCCGATAATCACTACGTGGTGTGGAGACTGATTTTCTGCGCCATTTACCATAAGAGCGATTTCCTTCCTTCGATTGAGATTGCTTACAAGCTGATTTTTGTCAACCTGCGGGCAATGCTTCTTTACAGAATTTACTCTATCTTAATGTGCCTGCCAGAGAAGACAAGCGGCGACAGAAACCCGGTTTCTGCGTCGATCTCTCGTTACCAAACCGGCGATGTTTCAAAGAAACCGGGTTTCTTGGTCTGTCCTATGGATATAATGCCCGCGATCGCTCCCAAGCAATACATCAGACTCTATCCCCCCACGGGTGAGGTATGTACTTGACAAATATTAATGTTTTTGATATTAAAAATGTGCTATGTGACTAATAGGCTCAGCTATTAGTCATAAAGGAGAGATGGTATGTTTCTCAAACACTTTCGCAGTGGCGACTTGGTAGAAGTGCTGACAGTGGATGCTCTTTATAACCCTTGCACGAACGAGATTATAGGGCGATACCACGCGGGAGAAGAACTGCAAGACCCAGAAACCTTCCTGAAGTCAGAGTTAATTTTTACCTCTGGTGAAGCCCTACCAATTTGCTGGCTAGATTCACATTATCAAGAACGCAGTCATCGATCTGTAGCCGCGATCGCAATTGGATAGAAAATCGACATTCCCCACTTGGGAGAAGAAGACACGGCGACATAGGGACGCGGGGACGCGGGGACGCTTTTAATTTTTCCACAACTCTTTCCGCGTCACCGCTTCTCGCTTTCTACTCACGTTCAAACATACCGCCGCTGTTGCAAAACCTTGACTTTTGTCGTACCAAGAAAGGGTGAATCGGAGAAAACTTCTGACTTCGCTGTTTCGGGGACGGAAGTAAGTCTAGGCGGAAACTCGGTTGCCATTTTTTTAGCTTTATCTTTAATCGATTTTAGTATTAGGCGCACCACCCAAGGAGACAGTTCGGGGTTATTATCTATTTCTGAGATTAGAGCTTCCAGATCGTTGATAATAGCTACTGTTGATAGGTTGGTATCGGTTGTCATAAAATTGATGCTCCTTGTTTGCTGCTTTTGGTTAGCGAATTTCCTGCTATGTTTTTAGATTAAAAAAACCCGCTCAACCTGGGGACGCTGTTTGTGTCACTGGTTAATGTGACCTCTGTTAGCAGGTGTCCGCTGTCCCCATCGATGTGACACCGAGTGCTAGAGTTCTCTCGCAGCAAGAGTTATGGGGTGTGCGATCGCACACCAATCCCACACCCCGCGAGTGGACAATCTGCCAACTGGCACAATCTTCCAACCAAAGACATCCGCAAGCATAGCGTTGGAGCATTGAATTAAAATTCACAGCCAGAAGTAGAGACGTTACATGTAACGTCTCTATAAGTCTGTTTAAACTCAGATCTTGCACCATTTGCAACTGGAGGCAGAGCCTCTAGATTCTCGTTCCCAGGTTCAACCTGGGAACGAGGGTTTGGAGGCTCCGCCTCCGGATTATTGAGAATGGTGCAAGATCTCAATTTAAACTGACTCAAAAACCGAGCATATTAATATTTAAACCAGTTTTAACTGGTTTAAGCTTTAAGCTTGAATTTTAATTCAAAGCTTCTTTTATTGCTACAATATAAGCTCAAATAACCTAATTTGGTATAAGATAATGACAACAACAGAAATTCGTCCAAACCCGATAGAAAATAAAGAACAGCGCTACTACTCTCCAAAAGAATATCTGGAACTAGAAACAGCAGCAGAATCCAAAAGCGAATATTACAAGGGTCAGATAATTCCTATGCCAGGTGGAACACCGAATCACAATAAGATAGCAGGCAATTTTTATGCCGCGCTAAATTTCGCATTCAAAGGACAACCAGCACAGGTATTTATGAGCGATTTACGCTTGTGGATACCCCAGACGCGACTTTTCACTTATCCAGATGTGATGATAGTTTCGGGTGAGTTAGAGTATGCTGAAGGGCGTAGAGATACGATTACCAATCCAGTAGCGATCGCCGAAGTTTTATCAGACTCCACCGAAGACTATGACCGAGGTAAAAAATTCAAACTTTATCGTTCTATTCCTAGCTTGAGGGAATATATTCTGATTGCTCAATCGGAAATGCAAGTAGAACAATTTTCCAAAACCGATGATAACAAATGGATACTCTCGGAGTATGAAGGAGAAAATGCAGTGCTAGCATTAACTTCCTTGCCATTTCAAATTGCGTTAGGCGATATTTACGATAAAGTTGAGTTCGAGTCTCAGGAGTGAAATGGTATTTGTTTTTGATGACTTTGAAGCGATCGCACAACAAAACCCTTTGCCAAAGCAAGCGGAGAATGTTGCTAAGTGAGTTGTGCGATCGCAAAGAATGTCCTACTGTTCCCTGACGCCGCTAGAATAGAATGAGGATGAACTAGCGAGGTGTAATATGACAACACCAACAGAACTTCGCCAAAGAGCAATTGAGTTAGTCGATCAATTGCCAAAAGAAATGTTATTTGAAGCCGTTGACTTACTTGAATCTTTGTGCTTAAAGGCTAATCAAGCAGGAGATGAAAAACCATCAATCTCTGAAGAAAGTGCATTACTGCAAATCATTGGACGCCGACTACCCGCAGATGACCAAAAAAGACTGGATGATTTACGCGATCGCAATGAATGGGGTGAACTAAATCCAGCAGAATATAATGAATTATTAGCCTATGAAGAACGGGTAGAAAGTCTAAATGTGGAGCGAGTCAGAGCATTAATTGAACTGGCTAAAATTAGAAAGGTTGATTTGGCAACCTTGAACGGGGAGTTTAGATCAGAGGAAACAACATCGAATGACATCTGATCGAGTTACATCTGCTATTAAACAAGCTGTTTCAAAGAGAGCAAAAAATTATTGCGAGTATTGCCGGAGTCCAGGTGATTACTCTATCGATGGTCTTACAGTTGACCATATCAAACCCCGTCAAGCAGGTGGCGAAACCACATTAGACAATTTAGCTTGGGCTTGTTTTGGTTGTAACGGTCACAAGCATACCAAAACTGATGATGTCGATCCTGAAACAGGTGAAAAAGTGGCTCTGTTTAATCCCCGACAACAAGTTTGGACAGAGCATTTTGGCTGGAGTGATGACTTCACTGAAGTTATGGGAAAAACTCCTTGTGGCAGAGTTACAGTTAATGCACTTCGTTTGAACAGAACGGGTGTTGTTAATTTGCGTCGTCTATTGGCTATCGCTGGACTTCATCCCCCATCGGAAATATAGTATGCGATCGCATTCTATATTAGTATTTTATAGTCAGGCGATCGCACAACAAAACCCTTGGCAAAAGCAAGCGGAGAATGTTGGTAAGTGAATTGGGCGATCGCTTTTATGGCTCTGTGATTTTCCTCTACCTTTAAACTATTGTAAATTATCTAAATCCCCAGGAGATAGTATCTTAATTGAGGCGTATTTTTGAAACTCTTTCCTAAAAGTTTTCTTAATTAATTCCTCAATTTCCTGCATTCCAGACCCACTTAGGTCTTGTTCAGTTAACTTTTCAAAAACTGATGTATAAGTTAATCCCAGAGCTACTATGTAGCTGGCAGCTATTCCTCCTGAAACACCGCCTAATATTACACTACCACCAAAAGTCATACCAGCTATTAAGTCTGCAACACCAGTTGCGATATAAGTCAATATAGATGAAATTGTAAGACCACCAACTTCGTCTATAATTTCAACCCACTCAGCATAACCATAGAGAGCAGCAATCTTTGTACAAAGAACGGTTTGCGTTCCAATCGCCGCTACGGGAGTTGCTAATGGTATGGGAACAAATCCTGCTGCAAAGCATGAACTCGCTGCAACTTTTATATAGTTAATGGCTGTTTTTCTTTTGAGTTTTAGGTTAGCTTTTTGCTGAATAATCAACGCTTCTGTATAAAGCTCTGGCAGTAAATCAATTGTTTTATTGACTAATTCTTTTACACCAAAAGGTTCGCCAATAATCGGATTCGCTGAAATTTGAAGAATCGCTAATTTATCGAGCTTGTATTCCGATTGATAATTTTTAATTGTTTTTTCTATTTCATAAATTTCTACGGCTCGAGCGAGATCGGTTTGAGAGAGGATAACTATCAAAGGTAAACCTCTCTGTTTCAATGCTTGAATTATTTGGGCATCAAAATATTCAAACCTTTTTAAACCTGCATGAATCACATACCAAACCAGATGAATTTGCTTGTCTATAGGTTCAGATTTTTTTTGATCGAAAAATTCAAATACGTCATTTTTGAATTTTTCTTCTTTGGTCATCTCATAGCCTGCTGAGTCATAAATAACAACAGGGACTTTTCGATCGTCTTTGGGATATCGGATAAAAGCATCGCTGACTGGTAAACCCGTTCCAGTTTTAGCTAATTCTCCACCAAACACTGCGTTAATCAAGGTACTTTTTCCAGCCCCAGTTCGACCAATCACAGCTATATTAGGAGAAGCTAAATTCTCCATTACTTTTTCTAGCTCTTCTTTGAGTCTACCCATATTTATTCAGCCTTATTGCCATTCAAATATTTCTGCCTTTGAGGCAATTGTAGTAACTATGTATAAGTTTTGACAGGGTAAAAAGGTAATAAAAAAGTAATAAAAAAGTAATATTTGGTGGCTGCTGGGGTAAAATCTATGTCTGGTGAGAGATCCCATGTTCAAGGGATTCCGCCACGACCGACGCGGCTCAACATTCCACGACTGAGGAATTTTAACACATGACCGTTGACGAAGCACTGGAGCTTGTAGAAATTGTCCTAGACTATCAACACCTCAATAAAGTTCAAGAACTTGTGTTTCGCCAGTCTTGGGAAGGACGCTCTTATAAGGAAATTGCTAGAAGCTCCGAATATGAATATGATTCTATCAGAGTTGCTGGTGCTGAACTCTGGAAGCTGCTATCAATAGCATTTGACGAAAAGGTCAAGAAAGGTAATTTGCAATCAGTATTGAAGCGTTATTTGCGGCGAAATAAAGTGAATGTCCAGAAAAATATTACGATTGAAGTAAACCTTAGCGGGGCAAATATTAGTGGTGCTAACCTAAGTGGGACTCGACTCGTAGCAAATATTGAAACAGACTTTTGTCAAGCAGATAAGCAGAAAGTAGTCATGCTTGATGATAAGGCTGAACTAGAGGAAGAAAGCATAGATGGTGAAGAAGGACATAATCAAGGAATTAAGTCTAACTCTGAAGAACAAATCTATCACTGGAATGGTTTCCATTTTCGCTCAGATGCACAAATAAAAATTGCCGAAGCACTCGATCGCGCAGGTGTTCTGTTTTTCCCTAATTCCAAGGCAAGGATTACAACAACTGAAGGCAGAGAAAATCAAGAACCTGACTTTCTCATCTTCCACAATGGCAAGTGGGGTATTCTTGAGGTTGATGGTGAGGTAGATGAGGAACGCGATCGCATCCTCCAATCCCACGGTATCCCCATCATCCAGCACTACGACTCCACCTCTTGCCGCGAACAACCAGATCTCGTTGTGCAAGAGTTTTTGGACATGTTGAGTCAGGTATGAGGAAAAACTTGCGATCGCACAAAACCCGCTCCTATTCTCTCACTTCTATTCGGGATAACTTGGTGCTGTTAAAATCCTAACTTAGCCTTTAATTGTTATAAACTAATCGTTTCTCCCGCATCTGCTTGTCGAATGCCTTCTCGCAACTGTGCCATAAATTCTCGCTCGGCAATAATATCGATGGTTTCCAATAGACTTCGGCAATAACTCTTGTGGGATAGGCGTCTCGCCTGTCCTTGAGTTTGTTTTTTGGAGAGGTCTAATAAAGATTCAAATTGTTCCAAACTCATGGCGACCATCACGGGTTTGCCATCTTGAGTAATAATAGCTGGTTCAGCTACCAATTCATTCGGCAAGTCGGGTAACTGTTGTTGTGCTTCTTCGATAGTCAGGTACTTGGGCATATTTACAAGCGTGAGTGTATCTGTATTGAGTCTATCATTTACAGAAACCCGGTTTTTCTAAAAAACCGGGTTTCTTAGCCACGATATGCGTTCGCACCTTTTTTCCCTACCTACTCTGTCTTTAAATTAGTAATTTGTTGAGCAAACCACAAAGCAGCAGTGCCATTTGTTTCTTCTTTCAAACGGGACAAAGTTTGGGCTAATAAAGAAATGGGTAATCCCGACAGCGCTAAAGAAATAGTGCATTCTTTATACTCACCATTTTCCTGTAACTGAAACGCAAACACCCGTTGACCTCGGACATCAACTACCCAATATTCAGGAATTCCCAATTCAGCATACAGATGTTTCTTTTCATCCAAATCCGTTGCCAAACTTGTATCGGCTATTTCGCCAACTAAATTAGGAACTCGCCACCGATCTAAATCAATTCGGCGCGGTTCTCCTTCTTGCCACCGGGGATAGTCTTCGCCTAAATAAAGCACTAGATCGGGCGCACAGGCTTTAATTTGGGGTTTTTCGAGCAAACAACGCCCTAATGAACTGAAAATTTGACCTGGATTTTGACTAAACCAGATATAAAACAACATGGTAAACAGGTTGCAGATACTTCCGTGGTCGATGCCTTCTCCACTCAGATCAATTACTAAAAGAGACTTTTCATTAAAAAACAACCTCATTCTCTCATTAGTTGTATCGTCGCGATAGGCTATGTAATCTTCCCAAGTGGCAGGTTTCCAATGGTGTAAAGTTTCGACCCTATCTGGATGAATGACTTTAGGAATTGCAGCAGTCATGGCATTAATAAAAACTGGGGTTCGAACGCAATTTTAGCCTTTGTTGGGTTTCGTTCCACTTGCCCAACCTACGGAAGCAGCGAACGCACGCCATCTGTACAATTAGAAAAAAATGTAAATGCATAGGGATTCTAGTCCCAATAGTCTGATACCTTTAATTAGGTCGGTCGCCTCTACCCATCCTTGAAACGGAGGCGCTTGGGAAAAACAGGTTATGGCACTTATAGTCCAAAAATACGGTGGTACGTCGGTTGGTTCGGTTGAACGCATTCAATCCGTCGCACAGCGGGTGTTGAAAGCAGTCTCTGCGGGTAACTCGCTGGTAGTCGTGGTTTCGGCGATGGGCAAAACTACCGACGGGTTGGTTAAACTGGCAAACGAAATCTCTACTAATCCCAGTCGCCGGGAAATGGATATGCTACTCTCCACCGGCGAGCAAGTTTCGATCGCCCTCCTCAGCATGGCACTGCAAGAATTAGGACAACCCGCAATCTCTCTCACTGGCGCGCAAGTCGGCATCGTCACCGAAGCGGAACATACCCGCGCGCGAATTTTACGCATTGAAACCGAACGGATGCAACGCCACCTCAATGCCGGTAAAGTTGTCGTAGTCGCAGGTTTTCAAGGCATTACCAGTACGGAAGAGTTAGAAATTACCACCTTGGGTAGAGGCGGCTCGGATACTTCTGCGGTAGCTTTGGCAGCAGCATTGGGTGCAGACTGCTGCGAAATCTATACCGACGTTCCGGGTATTTTAACCGCCGACCCGCGCCTTGTACCAGACGCCCAATTAATGGATCGAATTACTTGCGATGAGATGCTGGAATTAGCAAGTTTGGGCGCAAAGGTTTTGCATCCCCGCGCCGTAGAAATTGCTCGCAATTATGGCGTACCTTTAGTTGTGCGTTCGAGTTGGACCGATGACCCCGGTACTTTAGTCGTCGCACCCGCACTTCAACCGCGCGCCATCGAAGGTTTAGAATTGGTTCACCCAGTCGATGCGGTGGAATTCGATACGGATCAAGCAAAAGTAGCGCTGTTGCGCGTACCAGATCGTCCCGGCGTCGCGGCGCGTTTATTTGGCGAAATTGCCACCCAAGATTTGGATGTGGATTTAATTATTCAGTCAATTCACGAAAGCATTACTAACGATATCGCCTTTACCGTTAGCAAAAACGTACTGAAAAAAGCCGAAGCAGTCGCATCGGCGATCGCACCCGTCCTTCGCGGTAACAGCGATATCCCAGAAGCAGCTGAAGTAATCGTAGATGCACAAATCGCCAAAGTCAGCATCGCCGGTGCCGGAATGATCGGACGCCCCGGCGTCGCCGCCCAAATGTTCGCTACCCTTGCAGATGCAGGCGTAAATATCCAAATGATTTCCACCTCGGAAGTCAAAGTCAGCTGCGTAGTCGATGCCGATGATTGCGATCGCGCCATCACCGCCCTTTGTTCCGCCTTCGATGTTAATAGTTCCCCCGTTAAACGAAGAGATGGGGAGATGGGGAGACACTCTGACGCGGACAGTAAAGAAGACGCCGAGATGGGGAGACGCTCTGAAGCGCAGAGTAAAGAAGACGCCGAGATGGGGAGACACTCTGACGCGCAGAGTAAAGAAGACGCCGAGATGGGGAGACACTCTGACGCGCAGAGTAAAGAAGACGCCGAGATGGGGAGACAGGGAGACGCGGACAGTAAAGAAGTCCCCGCGTCCCCGCCTCCCCACCTCCCCGCGTCCTCTTCCCCAATACGCGGTGTCGCCCTCGACCTCAATCAAGCTCGCATTGCCATTCGTTACGTCCCCGATCGTCCGGGAATGGCGGCAAAGATATTCCAAACATTGGCAAAGCAAAATATCAGCGTCGATATGATTATTCAATCCCAGCGCTGTCGCATCGTTGATGGTACTCCCCGTCGCGATATTGCCTTTACCGTCGCCCAAAGCGATGCCCAAGCAGCTAAGAATACCCTGGAAACCGTTATTCAAGAAATCGGTTGCGGCGAAGTTGTCGTGGATAATGCGATCGCCAAAGTCAGCGCCGTCGGTACTGGAATGGAAGGACAACCCGGTGTCGCCGCGCGCTTATTTGAAGCCCTCGCCCAAAACCAAATCAACATCCAAATGATCGCCACCTCCGAAATTAAAATTAGCTGCGTCGTTGACCAAGACCAAGGCGTCACCGCCTTGCAAGCCATCCACAGCGCCTTCGGTCTTTCCGGTAGTCAGAAAATCCAAGTTCCCGCTTAATCGAGAAACCCGGTTGCTTCAACCATACCTTCACCAAAAAGCCGACACCCTAAAGCGTATCGCTATACAAACTCTCGCCCGCAAGGCAAGGGCTGTAAAAATTTTAGTCCAGGTCGGTGGGCTTCGTTTGTGTAGCCCCAGGCTTGAGCCTGGAGGCGTTTGACAAAATTGGCGAAAATATTATTCAAGAAACCGGGTTTCTTTGACCAAAACCGATCGTATGTTTCCACAAAAGCCGCGTTGGCTCATCATTGCAGCTTTCTCTTTATCACTTCCCTTAGCTGGGTGCTTCGGTTCTACTCGACCGATCGGGTACGTTGCGCGGACTCAACAAGAAGCTCAGCAAGCAGCTTGTTACAAGTTACGTCAGCGCCAAGTAAAAGCCATCGATGTTGCCAGTTTGGGCGTCATTCCTGGCGTCCAAACCATTACAAATGAAGCCCAAAAAGTAGATATTCAACTAATCGAGGCAAAAACAAAGTTTATCGACACACATCCCCAGATTGTTAGTTTAAAACAACGGCAGGCGGCTTTAAATACTTTATTACAGCAGCGCCTAGAAGGCGCTTGCAAGGTCTTCAATTAAACAAACCCGGTTTTTTGCGTTAATGCCGATATATCAGTTTCACAAATCATACCTCTTTCCCTTGATAATGCTACACCTCAACATATACAGATCGTAGGGACGGGTTTTTCCAATCGCCTTTGATGCAAACAAACAATTTAACTAAACCCGCCCCGCCCCTTGTGCCGCCCATTTATAGGAAAACTGTATACTCTATCCGCTGTATCCCCCATTCTACTGTTGCAACTCCGTACTAATTTTTATATTACAAATTGTAAAAAACGCCATTTTACGGGTTTTAGATTATTGCATTCAAAAAAGATTAAAAAATCTTCTCAATTAAATCACCAAAATGCGTTGTTTCAGAAATTGACAAAAACGATTAGTTCCTGTTATATAAAAAATAGGGTACAATCTTTAGGCATGGTATGACCTAAATTAAGCTTTTAGCTCAAAAGAGAAATCCTCCAAGGGAGGAAATCTCAGTTGGAGGAAAAGAAGGAGAGAGTTAGGCAAGAGCGGGGCTGGGATTGATAAAGAGAGTGTAGATTAAGCTGCTAATTAAAGAGAGAGCGATGGCGGCAAAGGCAGCACTGGTAATGCCCTTTTCTAAACGAAAGCCGGTGACCAATCTAGCGGCAATAGTCAAAGCGATAACGTTGATAAAAAACGAGAACAAACCCAGGGTGAGAATTTTAATCAAAAATCCGTACAAACCAAAGGTTAGAGTACTCGGCAGGGTTAAAGTAAAGAAAGTGATAACCGTATTTAAAATCCCAAAAACGGCAGCCGAAACGTAAGCGATGCCAGGGTTATCGATTTCAATTCCTAAGGGCAGTTTAGTCAAAATCAGCAAACTAGAAGCCGTAACCAACCAAGTAATCAAAATATCGACGAAATCCATATTAAACCCCTCAAATCTAATCGGCGTGGGGTAAAAACAACCACAATCAGAAGGTAACGAATCGAGAGCGAGGGTTCCATCTGCAAAATGGGGTAAATCCTCTCTACCTTTTGGCAGGAATACCAAACAGACTTGGACACCCCCTCCATTCCTCTTATCCTCTTCTTGGCGTCCTTGGCGTCTACCCTACGGGAAGCCGCTGCGCGTCTATGGCGGTTCAAAATTGCAGGACTTCCGGGGAACAGTTAGATTTCTTAGCGAGGGACGCGGGCAATATTAAAAATGATGCTATTGATGATACTCAGAGCAATCGAACCTAAAAGCGCACTCCAAATACCCCAACGCAAGCGAAACCCTTCTACCAGCCATGCTGCTAAACCAAAAACAATCGCATTGACGATCAGGGCGAATATACCCAATGTCAGAATGGTGATTGGCAAAGCCAGAAGCTGTAGAATTGGGGTTAAAAAAGCATTCAAAACGCCGAAAACCGCAGCCGAAAGCAGCGCTTTTTGAAAGCTGTCTATTTCCACCCCCAAAGGCAAGCTGGAAACAATCAGCAAACTGGCAGTTGTAGCAAGCCAAGTGAGTAAAAGTCTAAGCAGCTCTGGATCCATCTCAAAACCTCTTAATTAACCGATTGAAAGCCAACACGACCCTACAGCAAAAAACTGCAAAAGCAGTCAATTAATCGGAATGTTTTAATCAATTGCGTCTGGGCAAAGTGGGTGTGGGAGTTACCCCTGTACCTGGTGGGGTGGGAAAATTCCCGCCTGGTGGAACCGGAGTAACCCCTGGTTGTGCTGGCAATTGGGGCTGATTCGGGTTAAACGGGGTAACTGGATTTGGCACGTTATAGGGATTATAAGGAACAGGGGGATTAACGCCACCACCAGGCAAGCCGGGGATACCAGTAGGGGGAAGCGAACCCGAACCTGGTAATTGGTTCAAAGATTCGGGGATGGTTGCCAGTGCGACGCGATCGCCTCCCACTTGCCGCATCTGATCCAACACCTGAACTACATCCTCGTACCGCACATCTTTGCCAGCCCAAAGAACCATCAATCCCTCTGGCTTAGCGGCGCGAAACTGCTGCAATTTTTCTCGGAGTTGGTCTTTTGAGATAATTGGCTCCGGCGGATTTACCATATCATCAACATAAACTTGACCATAAGGCGGATCGATGCGGACAATTAGCCGCTCTGGCTGTTGCGGCGTCGTGCCGGTGCTAGCTTTCGGCAAATCTACATTAACCGCTTGCTGACGGTTGAGTTGCAAGCGCGCAAAGTATAAAGTCGCCAGCATAAAGAATGTCAAAACGCAAAAAATAACATCTATCAGCGGGACGATTTCTATGCGGAGATCTTCTGATTCGGAATCCAGGTTAATTTTCATGGTCTAAATAGGGAAAGATTACAGTTGTGAAAATTATTCAGCACTTTCAATAGTGTTGTTAGGACTATCTACACTTGGCTTTGACATCCCCGAATTGCTGTTTTTATTGGCAGCATAACCATTTTCGTTACCAGACCAAGCCATGCGGTAAAGTAACTCTAACTCATTCCCAGACTTGCGAAAAATCTTGATTTGGTTGAACAAGAAGACTTGAAACAAGCGATAAAATGCCAGAGTCGTAATTGCCACAATTAAACCGCTAGCCGTACTGATCAGCGCTTCGCCAATTCCCAGGGAAGTATCGGTTAAAGCTCGACCAATTCCCGATGTCGGATCCGCATCCGTAGGCGCTACACCTAATTGGCTTTTACTAATCGAAAGCAGCGAATTAATCAAACCCCAAACCGTGCCAAACAAACCCAACAGCGGCGATAAAGCCACGATCGCTTCTAAAATTTTGTCCCCCCGCCGCATTGCACCCAACTCGTCATCCGCCGCCGCCTCCAGGGCGAGGCGAAACACTTCCGGATCGGGTTGGTTTAGCCGCAACGGTGCATACAGAAATCTTCCGATCGGTTTATTCGTCGCCCGTTTGGCAATATCCCTAGCCGCTTGCCAATCATGACTCGCCGCCTCTAAAACCCGGTTGACGATCTCCCGTTCCTTGGTCAGGGTTGTTGCCCAAAACCATAAGCGCTCCAAGATGATGCTGACGGATAAAATCGACAGTACCAGCAAAGGCCACATCGCTGGCCCGCCCTTCTCGAAAAAATCTTTAATCAGGTTCACGGTTTTCCGCTTCCTCCGTACATTACCGGCTCAACGTTCCCATCGCCCCAGGAACCGTTACCAGTTTAGGGCAACTTAATTGTAAAGAAAGAGTGTACCGTCAGGCAGATGACCAACAGGACGCCGGTGAGGGTGAGACGCTCTGACGCAAAGAGAAAAGAAGACGCCGGTGAGGGTGAGACAAGCGAGAGGGTCGAGTGAAAATGTCCCCACGTCTTCTTCCTCTTGTCTCTCTTCCTATCCCTCAGACTGACGACAAAAAACCAATTTTGCTGCAAACTCAATTCCAGTGACGCAAAGAAACCGGGTTTCTCTCAAAGGTGATACGTCGCCCAAGTGTAAGTCCGCCAATTCCAGAAGCTACTCTATCGTAATGCCATCAAAACCTCGTGTGGAGATCCACACCCGCGAAAGCAATTGCCATTTGCCACAATTAAAAGTAACTGCGAGGGTTAAACAATGAACAATATCGTCCAATCTTTTTATAACTGGTATCGCAACACGATTCGCAATCCCAAATACCGCTGGTGGTTGATTTTGGGAACCTTCCTTTACTTATTTAGCCCCATCGATCTTGCCCCCGACATTTTTCCAGTTCTGGGATGGATTGACGATGCAGTCGTGATGACGCTCCTGGTTTCTGAAGTATCCCAACTGTTGGTAGATCAAGTCAAACTGCGTCAAACTCAAAATTCCGATCAAGCATCTAGCGCCAAGAAAGAAGGCGAAACCGTTGACGTGGATGCGGTTCCCCTCAAATAGCGATCCCTCTCAATTAAATCACCCCTTAACCCCCTTGCCCGAAGAGCGGGCAAGGAGGTTGCTTTTTATACCTATATCCCCCATTAAAATTAAATCTGCCTACGGATAGACGGCTGCAAACACCAAGTAATATCATGCTAAGAATGTTAAATTATATCAATATCGTTAAATAAAGTATTTCTAATTACTCAGAATTCAGTACTGAGTTGAGCAAAACTCCCCAAGGCTGGAGCAAAAAAAACGATGGATCGCCAGCAATACTCCAATTCGGTGAATGGATCTGCAAAACCGTCCCTCCTGGAACAGGATCGGCTTAGTGCAGATATAGATCGGTCTCCACAACGGGTATGGTCACCCGTCGCCGATGAAACAGACCAGCAGGAACTCGAGCAATATTCCACCGTACCAAATACAGACCCCACCCGCCCACCAGCGCCAAAAACGGGGCGCACTCGCGGCGTATCATTAGCATTGACATTGCTTCTTTTAGTCGCAGGTGGCGGTTTTGCTTGGCAGTGGTGGCAGACAAAAAGCACCCACCCCCCCGCATCGGCTCAACGATCCAGACCGATAGGCGTCCCGGTCAAGCTGGCAGTCGTACAAACAAGCACCTTGGAAGAGAGTTCTGAATTTGTCGGCACATTGCAAGCCCAGCGCACTCTACCGTTACGTGCAGAAATTGACGGGCGCTTGAGCGAACTCTTCGTCAAAGCGGGAGACTTTGTCCGCCCAGGCAATATCATCGCCCGCATGGAAAGTGAGGAACTGCGCGCCCAATTAGTCCAAGCTAGGGCAAATTTACTCGCCGCCCAAGCTCGTCTCAAACAATTGCAAGTCGGTAGCCGTCCGGAAGAAATCGCCCAAGCCCAAGCCCGTATAGCCGAAGCCCAAGCGCGTCTCTCGGAAGCCCGTGCCGGATCTCGTCCAGAAGAAATTGCCCAAGCACGCGCCCGTCTAGCCCAAGCACAAGCCCGTTTAGCAGAGGCCCGTGCCGGATCTCGTCCAGAAGAAATTGCCCAAGCACGCGCCCGTTTGGCACAAGCACAAGCCCAGCTAACGGCGGCGCAAACTGCTAACCCGCAACAAATCGCCCAAGCACAAGCACAAGTACAAGCAGCCCAAGCAAGGTTAGATTTGGCAAGCCAGCGCTTGCAGGCAAATCAATCTTTGGCACAGCAAGGAGCAATTTCCCAACAGCGTCTGCAAGAGGTAATCGCAGAATACCGCACCACACAAGCAAGCCTGCAAGAAGCTTCTCGCCGTTTGGCAGAAGTCCAAAATGGCACCTCCCCAGGGGAAATTGCCCAACGACAAGCCGCAGTCACAGAAGCCCAGCAAGCTTTAAACTTGTTGCTATCCGGATCTCGTCGCGAGGAAATTGCCCAAGCCTCAGCCACCGTCGCCGAAGCACAGCAAGCCTTAAGACAGTTACAAAACGGCAGCCGTCCCGAAGAAATCGATCGCCTCCTTGCCGCCGTCGAACGCGAACGACAAGCCCTACGCCAGCTGCAAAACGGCAGCCGTCCGGAAGAAATTGCCCAAGCCTCAGCCCAAGTCGCCCAAGCCGCAGCGCAAGTCCGCGCAGCGGAAGTGCGCCTAGAAGACAGCAACCTGCGCGCACCGTTTGCCGGTATCATCGGCGACATCCCCGTGAAGCGGGGAGAATATCTCAGAAAAGGCGATACCTTAACCACCCTGACTCAGAACCAAGCGTTAGATTTGCACCTGTCGATACCGATAGAAAGAGCGTCGCAATTGCGACCTGGTCTGTCAGTAAAATTAACAGGAGCAAAAGGGGAAACGATCGCCACTGGACCGATCGGCTTTATCTCACCCCAAGTCAATACCCAATCCCAAGCCATCCTCGCCAAAGCGACATTTGATAATACCAGCAGACAGCTAAGAGACGGGCAATTTGTGCGAGCCAAAATTATTTGGAATTCCCGACCGAATGCCGTAGTCATCCCCACAACGGCGATAATTTTCCAAGGAGAAGAGCGCTTTGTGTATGTCGCCAGTAACCAAGCACCAGGAGAGAATTCCGGGTCCCCTGCGCCTAGCTTAATCGCGAAACGGCAACCAATTCAATTAGGATTGGTCAAAGGCGACAAAGCCGAAGTCGTATCTGGACTGCAAGCAGGAACTCAAATCATCGTCTCCGGTACTCAAAAACTGAGGGACGGCGCTCCCATCGTACCGCTTCCTGGGGAGGAGCGCGAGCAGGTGAGCAAGTGAGCAGGTGTGGGGGTGAGAATTACCCATTACCAATTACCCATTCTCTAAAGCCGCTTAAGTTCTTTATAAGCTACAACCAATTCAGCTTCAATTTTCTTGCGCTGAATAAACTCGCTCAAGTGGGCGGCTACAGTATTAACGACCTCAATTAATCGCTGTTCCGCTTGAGAGCGAGTTTTTTTGAATAGAACTAAAACCGCTAAAACCCTGTCATTCACAAGAATAGGAATCCCCAACCCGGTTTTTAGTTCCATATTAGACCCCATCTGGCTGCGGAGAAAAGCCGAAATGTCTTGGACTAAAACATTTTCTATCCATTCAGGTTGTTTAGAAGACCAAACTCGTACCGGGAGTCCAAAGTTATGGGCAAATTTAAAAGTTTCGCTCGGATGGGTCAAGGCTTCTTGTTTGGCATCTCTCACAAACCAAATACTGCTTTCGAGTTTAGTTCCCTCGCTGTTAGGACTCCAAATCTCACCGCAATCCCAGCCAATCATCAAACAAATATAGCGCAGGGTAATCTTTAGGGCCGCGTGAAAATCTGGGGATTTGCTAATCGCTTTGGTGGTAGTTAGGAGAAAGCGAATTTCTTCTTCGGCACGCTGACGTTCGGTAATTTCTTGCTGAAGTCGGGAATTTTGGGCTTGCAGTTGGTTTTGTAACCGATGCAGCGCAATCTGATGCTGCACGCGCATCAATACTTCCTTGAGGTGAAACGGCTTGGTAATGTAGTCCACTCCCCCTAATTCAAAAGCCTTCACCTTATTGACTTCGCGATCTAAGGCACTAATAAATATTACGGGAATATGGCGAGTTTTTTCAGAAGATTTCAAATGTTTACAAACTTCATAGCCATCCATCTGGGGCATACTAATATCGAGCAAAATTAAATCCGGTGGATTTAACTGGGCTGCTCTTAAAGCGAGTTGTCCGTTGATCGATTGCCTGACTTGATATCCTTGTGTCTTGAGGATTGCTGATAAAAGTCGCAGGTTTTCTGGAGCATCGTCAACGATGAGAATATCCCCTGGGGATGTAGATGCAGTAAGTTCATTCATTTAAGTGCGGTTTCTGTTAAATTGATGATTATATCTAAGCGAAAGTTATCAACCCAGTTTGTTAAGGTGGTAATTAAGTTGGTTTCGGTTTGAGGAATTTGCCCAACTAGCTCCATAATAGGTTCGTGATTAAGTGCCAGTGCAGCTTGGTTTAGCTGTACGACCCATTCGCGGGGCATTACCCGTAAGGACGCAGCATCGATGCTATAGGGTAAATCTGGGTTTTGATTGGCTGCGATCGCGCCAGGAGAGTCCTGTTGATAAAGATAACGCACTCGCAAATGATGAGCCATTTTCTCAAAGAGTATTTCTTCGTGGAAAGGCTTACGCATAAAATCGTCGCATCCCGCCTGCAAAATAGCCGCTCGATCCTCGTTAAAAGCATTTGCAGTCAAGGCAATAATCCCAGTAGCCTGACCTTTAAGCGTCGCTTTAATGCGTCGAGTCGCTTCATACCCATCCATCTGCGGCATTAGCATATCCATTAATATCAAATGGGGTGACCAAGTTTCCCACAAAGTTAGTGCTTCAATGCCATTTTCAGCTGAACGCACCTCAAAACCTACTGCTTGCAAAAGTCTGACTAAAAAAAGGCGGTTCTCCTCTACATCCTCAACCACCATAATGCGATATTTGGGTTGTCCATCTGCTAAACCAATCACCCGCTTGGTCTTTAAATTTGTTTCAACATCACCCGCATTAGCCAAGCGCAATTTGATATCAAATGTAAAAATCGTTCCCATACCCAATTGAGAGCGAACCTCGATATCTCCTCCCATTAATCTGATAAATTGTCTGCTAATGGGTAAACCTAACCCAGTTCCTTCCATTGACTTACGTCCGGTTTCAGTTTGCACGAATGGGTCAAACAAAGATTCAAGTTCTTCGGCAGCAATTCCATACCCGGTATCTTCTATTTCAAAAATTAAGTATTGGTACTTGCTACTTGCTAATTGGTAATTGTCATCAACCATCGCCGCTTTCACTCGCACAATTACGCTACCAGAAGCAGTAAACTTAATCGCATTACCTATAAGGTTAATCAAAACTTGACGCAACTTACTTTCATCGGTAATGATATATTGAGGTACTTCTGGCTTCCGTTTAAAGACAATCTGTAACCCTTTTTCTAAAGCTTTTATCCGCAGCAAATCTTCGATTGAAAACAGCAACTGATACAAATCAAAGCTGGTTTCATTCAGTGTCAAACTGCCTGCTTCAATTTTCGACATTTCCAAAACATCGTTGATTAAAGCTAGCAAATGTTCCCCACTGCGATTAATAATTTTTAATGGCTCTATTTGTTGGGGTAAAAGCGAAGTATCGCGGGTCATGAGTTGGGTAAAACCCAAAATTGCGTTGAGGGGAGTCCGCAGTTCGTGGCTCATTTTAGCCAGAAATTGACTTTTGGCTCGGTTCGCTACTTCTGCTCGTTCTGCTGCTGCTTGCAGCGCCGCTTTAGAAAACTCTAAAAGCGCTAGCATTAAAGTATTCCTTAATTCCAGTGCTGCATCAATTTCCAGTTGTTTCCAAGGTCTTGATTTTTCTATAACTGCCTGTTTCCACAACTCAAAAGAGTTCCGCGGTGAAAGTTGCAAAATTCCGTTTGAACCAACCGATATATTTTTATCCGGATCTCCTGCCCAGTTTACTGTTTGAATTACTTCAGGTCTAAACCAAAAAATATGATAGGAAGTTTGATTGAGAAAAATAGAAATTGCCAGCAAGCCACTAGCTATGTCTTTGAATTCCTTTGCTTTTGAATAAAGTTGAGCCAGATGGTTCGTATAAAATATTTCTTTTCTGCTATATTTCACCAGCCAAAATTTTAATTCCCCCACGGCTTGTGCCGGTGGAGTTGTACCAAGTAAAGTTAAATTCTCCTCTAAATAAATTGCTGCCCCTTTGGCCTTCACCAACTCTAATAAAATTTCTGCATTTTCCTGAAAATATTCTATTAGGTTAGCTTGGTCAATGCTGCAATAAATCCCCTTTAACTTCTCTTGATTTTTTTTAATTCTTTCTCGGTATCGCTCCGACTCTCTTTCATGCCTTGACGCTAGTTCTACCGACATTAATTGCCCTAAAAATTCGCAAAATTTCCTGATTTTAAAACTCACGCATCTGGGTGAATAATGATGGCAAACAATTAAACCCCAAATCCTTTTTTTTCTGAATAAATAAATACACAGCGTAGCACTAACCCCCATATTTTGTAAATATTCCACGTGAACGGGGGCAACGCTTCTGAGAATTGAATAGCTCAAATCGAGTGGAGCGTTAGTTATAGGATTATTTTTTGGGAAGATTTCTACCGGCTGATAATTAACATCTACAATTAACCGGAGCCAATTGTTATAATAGAGTTTTCTCGCCAATTCAGGTATATCTGAAGCCGGGTAATGCAAACCCAAAAAAGGCTCAAGTTCTTCTGGCTTATCTTCTGCAATCACAACGCCACTATCATCGGGTTCAAACTGATAAATCATCACGCGGTCATACCCGGTCACCTTGCGGACTTGCTGGGCAAGTATTGCTGTTGTTTCGCGAAAGTCTGAAGATTGTTTAAGCTTTAAAATTGTTGATTTAATTAACTGGTAAAATCCCAAAGGTAATTCCGTATCGTTATAGTTGGCTGGCTCTAATTCCAAAATTAATACTTTATCATTTCGATGGATAGTACCGTCGAAGAATACAGGTTGCCCCTGCACTTCAATTGATAGTTTAATTGGGTTAAAAATTTCTATATTTTCCTGTAATACATAGGAGTTTAACCTATCAATTTGCTCGCCATCAAATAAGATACTTAAGTCCCGATCAATTAACGATTGGGCTGGAATCCCCAAAAACTCCTGGGTATTCCGACTGGCCTGTAAAATTTTTAACTGTGGGTCTTGTAAAACCAGCAGGACGCCGTGGGGCTGGATGTTACCAGGAGTATGAATGGGTTCGGGTTCGCAGTTGGATAAGTCTACTTGTTGCGTTTGTATAAATTTTGGTAACTCCATATCGGATTAGGGATTTGCACTTAGTTTAAATTTACAGGCGGCTCTGGAACATGTGGGTGAAAAAATTGTGAAAAACTTTAATAATAATTATAAAATTAAAGTAGGCAGGGTGACTCAGATGTCGCGGCATCAGGCGCACGCTTTCGTAGGATCGACTAAAGCTTCACAAATAATTTCGCAATCGCTCCTGCCCCAGATAATTTTTGCCAATCGGTCAAGCGGTCAAGCCCCCGGGGGCGCTAAAGCGCCTACTACAAACGGAATATGACCCACGACGGACGACCCACGATCCACGACCCATCATGTTTACCCACTTTTTTATCAAACGCCCCGTTTTTGCTTCTGTTTGTTCGTTGCTCATCGTCTTGGTAGGGTTGGTGGGTTATACCCGCCTGCCAGTGCAGGAATATCCCAGCATTGACCCCCCCGTGGTGAACGTTTCCACGGTTTATCCCGGTGCTAGTCCCCAAGTCGTAGAAACAGAAGTAACAGAAATTCTGGAAGCCGAACTCAACGGTGTAGAAGGAATTAAAACCCTCAGTTCCGAAAGTCGGGAATCGGTTAGCAACATTACCGTACAATTTCAACTCAATCGCGATATCGAATCCGCTGCCCAAGACGTGCGCGATCGCGTCGCCCGTGCCGCTAGAAATATTCCAGATGACGCAGAAGCACCCATTGTCCGCAAACAATCGGGGGATGCTTCCCCGATTATCTGGTTTGCTCTCTACGGTAGCAATTTTTCTACCTTAGAATTAAGTGACTACGCCGACCGCTTCGTTGTGGACGGTTTAGAAACCGTCCCTGGGGTGAGTAGCGTCACTATCGGCGGCGAACGTCGTTATGCGATGCGTTTGTGGATCGATACCCAGCGGTTAGCGGCGCGCAACCTGACGATTTTGGATCTAGAGCAGGCACTGCGCGCCGAAAACGTCGAGATTCCTTCCGGTTTAATTGAAGGGCAAAGTTCGGAATATTCGATCCGTACTTTGGGACGCCTGCAAACGCCTCCAGAATACGAAGCGTTGGTAATCAAACGCAATCCAGATGGTTCTCAAGTCACACTCAAAGATGTGGGGAGGGCGGAAATTGGCGCCGAAAGCGATCGCTCTTTCGTCCGCTTCAACGGTCAACCTGCGGTAGCATTAGGCGTCGTCAAACTCTCCAACGCCAACACCATCGAAGTCGCCAAAGGCGCTAGAGCCAAATTTCTTGAAATATCCCGGACTTTTCCCACCGGGATGGAATACCAAATTGCCTTCGATACTTCCAATTTTGTCCAACTGGCGATCGATGAAGTTTGGGGCAGTCTTTACCTATCAGTCTTTCTCGTCGTCCTGGTAATCTTTCTATTTCTCAAAGACTGGCGCGGTACTCTAGTTCCCGCCGTCACCATCGCCGTCTCGATTATCGGCGCGTTTGGCTTGATGTTCGCGTTAGGGTTTTCCATTAATACCCTGACTTTATTTTCCCTCACCATCTCCACGGGGATTGTCGTGGATGACACCATCGTCGTGCTGGAAAATATCGTCCGCTACATCGAAGAAAAAAAGATGGCTCCCTTCCCAGCAACTTATGCGGCGGTATCGGAAGTCGTGTTTGCAGTCATTGCTACCACCGTTGTCTTAATCGCCGTATTTTTGCCCGTCGGTTTCGCCACGGGAACCACGGGACGCCTATTTAACGAATTTGCCATTACTATCGCCGGGGCAGTTGTATTTTCCACCGTCGTCGCCTTAACTCTAGCGCCGGCGATGTGCGCTCGACTGCTGCGCCAACAAACCCGATTACCCTGGTGGTCAAGGTGGTTTTTTGACGCCTTTGATTGGGCCCTAGACCGGGTCAGGGATGGTTATGCATCGTCGCTGCGTTTGTTGATGCATTTAAAAGCCGCAGTCGTATTAAGCTTTTTAGTATCGATCGGACTAGCTGGCTGGGTTTATCTACAATTGCCTTCGGAACTTTTACCCAACGAAGACCGAGGTTCGATCCTCACTATCGTCCGCGCTCCCCAAGGCGTTACGATTAACTATACCGACGGGGTGATGCAGCAAGTGGAAAAGATTTTCTCTTCCATCCCCAATATCCGCACTTACTTTGTCATCGGTGCATTCGGCGGTGGCACTGGAGTCGGACAAGTCAATCAAGGAATATCTTTTGCCAGATTGCAACCTTGGTCCGAACGTCCAAAACCCGAACAGTCGCAACAAGCAACAATTGGTCAATTGTTTGGTCGATTTTCTCAAATTACCGACGCGCTGGTGTTACCAATTAACCCACCCGCGTTACCGGGGTCTGGATTTGGTCAGCCGGTACAATTTGTATTGCAAGGAAGCGAGTTGGAAACACTTGCCGCCACAGCCGAAAATTTAGCCCAAAAAGCCAGACAACTGCCCCAATTAGTCAATGCCGATACGGATTTAAAATTGAATAAACCAGAATTAACCTTGAGGATTAACCGCGAACAAGCTGCTAATTTGGGTGTTTCGGTGCGGGAAATATCCCGCACGCTGCAAATACTTTTAGGCGGGCAGGAAATTACCAGTTTTAATCAGGGAAATCGTCGCTATGAAGTCGTCGTGCAAGCAGAAAAACAGTTTCGCGCCACCCCGCAAGATATTCGCGAAATTTACCTCAGATCTAACCAGGGACAATTAATTCCCTTGACTAACCTGGTAACGGTTACTCCCTCAACTACACCGCCGCAAATTAATCACTTTAACCGCGCGCGTGCTGCCACAATTACGGCTTCTCCCGCGCCGGGATATACTTTAGGGGAGGCGATCGCTGCATTGGAAAATTTGGCAAGGCAAGAACTACCCCCAGAAATTCGCACGGCTTTGGCGGGACAATCGCTAGAGTTGAGGGAAGCAGGACAATCGACGCTGTTTATTTTTGGGTTGGCTTTAGTTTTTACCTTCCTAATTTTGGCAGCCCAATTTGAAAGCTTTCTCGATCCTTTGATTATTTTCCTCGCCGTACCGCCTTCGCTTTTGGGAGCGTTTGTGGCACTCCAGCTATCGGGAATGAATTTAAATGTATACAGTCAGATTGGGTTAATTATGCTCATCGGCATCGTCACCAAAAACTCGATTCTGATGGTGGAATTTTCCAATCAACTGCGCGACCAAGGGTTACCGATTGTCAAAGCAGCACTAGAAGCGGGACGAGTACGCTTTCGCCCGATTATGATGACAGCATTATCTACCCTATTAGGATCGATGCCCTTGGCATTTACAACTGGTCCAGGGGCAATTAGCCGCATTTCATTGGGGATGGCAATCTTGGGCGGGATGTTGGTTTCTACGATATTGAGCCTTTACGTCGTGCCGGTGTTTTACGTTATTGCCAAGTCGGCAGCGGCGCGTTTATTTCCAGGTCAGGATAGGGAAATTTGATGAATCAGCTAGCAATTATTTGTGTAGATGATGAAGAAATCGTCTTAAGGAGTCTCCAAGAGCAGTTAAAACTATCTTTTGGTAAAGATTATGACATTGCAATTGCTAGCAGCGGCAAAGATGCCCTGGCGATTATCGCAGAGTTGCAAGAAAATAATGTTGACGTAGCGCTGGTAATTTCAGACCAAATTATGCCGGGAATGAAGGGAGATGAATTGCTGATCCAAGTTCATACTTACTATCCCAAAACGATGACCGTTCTTTTAACCGGACAAGCGGATACTCAAGCCATTGTCAATGCCGTCAATCGTGCTAACCTCTACCGCTATATTCCCAAACCTTGGGACGAAACCGACTTGATTTTGACCGTCAGCGAAGCACTGCGTCGCTATACCCAGGAACAACAACTAGAAGCAAAAAATCAAGCACTACAGCTGCTTAACGAACAACTCGAAACACTCAATAACTCTCTAGAGCAAACCGTTGCAGAACGCACCGCCGAACTAAAAGCCGCCAAAGAAGCTGCCGAAGTCGCCAATCAAGCTAAAAATGCTTTTGTGGCTAATATGAGCCACGAACTGCGAACTGCCCTCAACGGCATTCTAGGCTATGCTCAGATTCTTTTGCGCGAGCCAGATCTAACTCCCCGTCACCAAGAACGGATTCACCTGATTCAGCAGTGCGGTTCTCACCTGGTGAGTCTAATTAATGACATTTTAGATCTGTCTAATATTGAAGATCAAAAACTTTATTTAATTAAGAAAGATTTTCATCTCCCTTCTTTTCTGGCTAATTTATCAATAATCAGTCGGAGCAAAGCCGAAAAAAAAAGTATTTATTTCACCTACCAAACAGAAGGGCAGATTCCCAATCACGTCAATGGTGATGAAAAGCGCTTGCGTCAAATTTTGATGAATTTGTTGAGTAATGCAATTAAATTTACCAACAAAGGCAGCGTGATTTTCAAAGTTGAGGTAATCGGTAATAGGGAAAGTTATAATCCATTCCCAATTACCAAAATTCGCTTTCAAGTTGAAGATACAGGTATAGGCATTTCCAGCGACCAATTAGAAAGAATATTTCTCCCGTTTGAGCAAGTGGGCGATCTCTCGCAACTAGCGAAGGGTGAGGGTCTGGGATTAAGCATCACCAATAAGTTAGTCTCGATGATGGGAGGTTCTCTCCAAGTAGAAAGTTGTTTGGGTGTTGGGAGTAAGTTTTGGTTTGAAATCGAACTGCCGATTTCTGTAAAACCACACCCCACACCAACCCCTGTACAACCCCAATCAATCGTGACGGGTTACGAAGGCAAAAAGCGCAAAATCTTGGTAGTTGACGACTGGCGAGAGGAACGCTTTATCATAGTGGCACTTTTGCGACCGCTTGGCTTTGAGTTAATTGAAGCCAGTTCTGGTAAAGAAGCTTTAGAAAAAGCCATTGTCCATCAACCGGATTTGATTCTGACCGATTTAAAGATGTCTGGAATGGATGGTTTTGATCTGTGTCGCCAACTGCGTTCGTTGCCCGCTTTTCAGCATACGGCGATCCTGATTATCTCTGGTGGGATATTCGAGTTGGAGAACCAGAAGCAAGAACAAACCGGCTATACGGATTTTATTGCTAAACCTTTCCAACTAGAGGAATTGTTAGAAAAAATAGAGAATTCTCTCGGACTGTCCTGGATTTTTTCCACCTCAAACAGTCCCATCGATCCTAATACCAGCGAGTCAGAAGACTTGGTAATGCCTCCCGTCGAAGAGTTGTTTAGCCTGTACGCAGCCGCTCAAATTGGTAACTTTGAGGAAGTGATTCGCCAAGCAAATCGGCTGCAAGGGTTAAACTATAAATATGCTCGATTTGCTAGCACTGTATTGCAGTTTGCCGCGCAGTATGATGATGATGCGATCGCTGGGCTAATCGCCCCATATCTACCCGAAACTTGATTCCCGCCCTTTGGTTGAGCGGCTATCTCAAGAATTTATGCTGGTATAATATTCTACGTAAAACCAGCTCGAGAAATTTTTGTAAAATACCATAATTCAAGCGTATAGAAGGATGTGAGGTGATATGATGTGAGGTGATGTGAGGCTATGAAAATATCATAAAACAATACACTTATTTTTATATTTTTATTAAAATAGTGAAAATAAATAATAAATTTTCATAAGATGTGGTAAATAAATTATGAAATTACAGCAGAAGACGCAAGTTTTAATCGTAGACGACCAACCGACTAACATCAAAGTTTTATCAGATTTGCTGATTGAGTATGGATTTGAGGTTTTGGTAGCTACGAGCGGAGAAAAAGCGCTGCAAAGACTGCAAAGAGTTTTACCAGATATCATTTTGCTCGATATATTGATGCCGGGAATAGATGGGTTTGAAACCTGCCGCCGCTTGAAAGCAACAAAAGCAACGAATGACATTCCGGTAATTTTTATGAGTGCTCTCGACCAGGGGGTGGATAAAGTCAAAGGATTGAATTTGGGGGCGGTAGACTACGTAACCAAACCGCTGCAACATGAGGAGATTATTGCTAGGCTCAACGTTCATTTAAAACTGCGATATCTCACGAAACAACTGAAAGAGCAAAATGCTTTGCTTCTGCAAGAAGTGCGATCGCGTAAGGTAGCGGAGTCAGCTTTGCGGCTTTCGGAAGCAAAATTTGCCAAAGCTTTTTGGTCGAGTCCCAGTCCGATGACGATCGCCAGTTTGGCAGAAGAGTGCTTGATCGAAGTTAACCATAGTTTTTGCAGCATGATGGGCTATACCCCAGAGGAAGTACTGGGGAAAACGGCTGAATCACTCAATTTTTGGGTCAATCAAGAAGAACGCTTGTGCTTCCTTTCGGCATTGCAAACTTCGGGCAGTGTTTACAAACAAAAATGTCAGTTTCGCACCAAGTCTGGCGAAATCAGATTGGTGCTGGTGTCGGCAGAGGCGATCCAGATTGGGGACATTCCCTGCATTCTCTCCATCGCCCACGACATTACCCAACAAAACCAGGCAGAAAAAGCACTTCAAAGAAGCAATAATATGTTGCGTTCCCTGATTGACAGCACCTCCGATGTCGTGTTTGTCAAAGACGAACAGGGGCGCTATATGGTCGCGAATTCCACAGTCAGCCGCTGGTTTTCTAAATCAATGGAGGAAATTATTGGTCAGGACGATACGGCATTTTTTCCCGAAAATGTAGCCCGCCAGATTATGGCAGATGACAAGAAAGTCATGACGATGGGCGAATCTTTAACTTATGAAGAACTCGTACCCCAACAGGGCATCATGCGGACGCTGCTAACCACGAAATCCCCTTGGCGAGATCCCCAAGGTCATATTATCGGAGTTGTGGGCATTTCTCGCGACATTAGCGATCGCAAACTGGCAGAACAAAAACTCAAAAAGAGCGAAGCCAATCTTGCCCATGCCCAACGAGTTGCCCATGTCGGCAGTTGGGAATTTAATATCCTGACTGGAGAAATTAGCTGGTCAGAAGAAAAATTTCGCATATTTGGTTTAGATCCCAACCAACCCGAACCGACTTATCCCCAAATCGTGGAGATGATTTATCCCGATGACCGCGCTACTTTTGAGGAAATTATACAGCGCGCGATCGCCGAAGGAATACCCTATGAAATCGAGTTACGGATTGTGCGACCCGATGGTGAAATTAGATACATTGACATGCGGGCAGAAGTAGTTTTAAACGAAGCTGGAATGGCGATCCAACTGTTGGGAATTGTGATGGATATTACCCAACGCAAAAAAGCTGAAGTGGCACTTGCTGGCAGCGAGCGAAAATATCGCAACTTGGTTGAAACATCCCAGGACTTGATTTTCTCGGTGGATGCTTCAGGGTGCTTTACCTTTGTCAACTCAGCGGTGAAACAAATTTACGGTTACGAACCGAGTGAAATGATCGGTCGTCCGTTCGCAGATTTCCTCACAGCCGAACAAATAGTTAAAGATGCGGCGGTTCATCAAAAACTGATGAAAGGAGAGTCAATCTTCCAGTATGAAACGACTCATATAGCCAAAGATAATAAACCGATTCACCTGTTATTTAACGCGATGCCGCTGCGGGACGAACAGGGCAATATCGTCGGCAGGACGGGAACAGCCAGCCACATCACAGAACTTAAACAGAAGCAAGAAGCTTTATATCGTCGCGAGCAAGAATTCAAAGCCTTGGTGGAAAATTCCCCCGATGTAATTGCTCGATTCGATCGGCAACTGCGCCACGTATACGTTAATCCAGCCGCAGAATTAGCAACGGGAATCTCCCCAGAAGCATTTATTGGTAAAAGCCATCGAGAGTTGGGAATGCCCCTGGAATTTGCCAAGCTTTGGGAAGACGCTTTGCAAATGTTATTCGCCAGGAAGAAAGAACAGCGGATTGAGTTTGATTTTCCCTCACCCCTTGGCTGTAAATTTTATCAAGTTCGGATTGTGCCTGAATTTAACTGCGATGACAGCATCGAATTTGCCTTAGCTGTCGCCCGCGATTTCAGCGATATCAAACAAGCAGAACAGGAACTGCGAGAAAGTGAAGAACGCTTTCGCGCCACTTTTGAGCAAGCGCCCATCGGCATTTGCCATTCGAGTTTAGACGGTGAGTTTGTGCGGATCAACCAAACATTTTACGACATCGTGGGTTACAGCTATGAGGAAATGAGCCAGCGAACTTGGGAAGATATTACCTACCCGGAAGATCTCGATGTTGAACTAGAACTCGTTCGCCGCGTGTGGGAAAAAGAGATGGATAGTTACACGATGGAGAAGCGTTATATCCGCAAAGATGGCTCGATTATTTGGGTAAATATGATTGGCACTTTAGTGCGATCGCCCGATGGCGAACCCAAATATGCCATCGCTGTAGCCGAAGATATTAACGAGCGAAAACTTGCCCAAGCAGCGCTGCAACAAGCTCTAGAAGCCGCTGAAGTCGCCAATCGTGTCAAAAGCACCTTTTTGGCGAATATGAGCCACGAATTGCGTACCCCCCTCAACGCGATTCTGGGCTTTTCTCAACTCATAAACAACAGCCCAAACCTAGCACCGGAACACAAAAAATATCTCGGCATTATTATCCGCAGCGGGGAACACTTGCTCGCTTTAATTAACCAAGTTTTAGATTTATCTAAAATTGAGGCAGGACGTACCACCCTCAACGAAAATAGCTTCAATCTTTACGATTTGCTCAACGGTTTGTCAGATATGTTTCGCCTCAAAGCGAACAATAAAGGATTGCAGTTGATTTTTGAGCGGTCGCCTGAAGTTCCTCAATACATTGAAACCGATGAACTCAAGTTAAGCCAAGTATTAATTAACCTGCTTTCTAATGCGATTAAATTTACCCAAGAAGGAAGCGTCTGTTTAAAAGTTAAAACACCAGACAATACCCAATATCCTCGCTCCCAGACTCTGCCACCCTCGTTCCCATGCTCTGCCAGGGAACGCCATTACCAGGCACAGCCACCCTCGTTCCCATGCTCTGCCAGGGAACGCCATTACCGATTACAGTTTGAGATTGCTGACACAGGTTGCGGTATTTCTCCCGATGAATTAGAAACTATTTTTGAACCATTTGTGCAAACCCAAACCGGCAAAAAAGCTCAAGAGGGAACCGGATTAGGCTTAGCCATTAGCCGCAAGTTTGTGGAATTAATGGGCGGTAAAATAACAGTTAGTTCCCAAGTTGGCAAGGGAAGCACCTTCAAGTTTGAAATCAAAGTGAACTTGGTTGAGCGTGAGTATCTCGAGCTAAAACAACCTCCGCGTCGCATTTTTGCCCTGCAACCTAATCAACAGAAATATCGCATCCTAATTGTAGATGACTCGCCAGAAAATCGGCAATTACTGTTTGAATTGCTTTCTACCTTTGGCTTCGATATTCGGGAAGCTAGCAACGGGATTGAAGCAATAGAAGTTTGGGAAAGTTGGCAGCCGCACTTAATTTGGATGGATTTGCTAATGCCTCTAATGGATGGATATGAAGCTACTAAAGAAATCAGAGCGAGGGAGAATTCCCCATCGGAAATCTGCATTCCCAGGCAGGAGTCTGGGAACGAGTCAAGCCAGCAGCCTGGGAACGAGTCTAAGCAGCCTGGGAACGAGTCAAAAGCTACTGCTATCATTGCTTTAACAGCTAGTAGTTCAGCAGCGGAGCGAGAGATCGCTATACAAATCGGTTGCAATGATTATCTGAGCAAACCTTTTCGACAAACCGAGATTTTTGAGGCAATGAACAAATATATTGGAGTGCAATTTGTTGATGAAGAACCGACTCACAAGCAGGATGCAACTAAAAATGAATTGCTGGCTTTGACAAGGGAAGATATTGCCGTTTTACCAGATGATTGGTTGGTTTCCTTCTACCAAGCTACAATTGAAAGCGATTTTGATGTAATGCTGGCTCTAATCTACCAAATCCCCTCCGATTGCCAAATTTTAGCTAACGCGCTCGCTAATTTAACTCACAACTTCCAATTTGAGGAATTACTAACCTTGACCTCACCCCATAAAGGCAAAAATTAAAATATTTCTATTTTCCGATTAAAACTGACCCAAATTCACTCAATTTTAGTAACTTAGACAGCAAAAATGTCATTTTCGCCCAGCCCAGATCCAAGCCAAGAATCAACAACCCACTTAAAAGGAAATATCCTCGCGGTTGATGATACTCCTGCCAATTTGCATCTGTTAAGCGACATGCTATCCAAGCAGGGGTATAAAGTGCGAATCACACCCAACGGCAAACTAGCTATACAATCTATTTTAGCCAATCCTCCAGACTTGATTTTGCTGGATATTATGATGGCGGACATGAATGGTTATGAAGTCTGTCAAACATTGAAAGCAGATGAACGAACGAGGGATATTCCCATTATCTTCATCAGCGCCTTGAACGAAACATTTGATATCGTGAAAACTTTTAAAGTTGGCGGAGTGGACTACATTAGCAAGCCGTTTCACCTGGAAGAAGTATTGGCGCGTGTAGAGAATCAATTGCGCATCCGATCGCAAGAAAGGCAACTTGCCGAACAAAATGCACGGCTGTCTCAGGAGATAGAAGAGCGCCAGCAAGTCGAAGAGGCACTGCGACAAAGTGAAGCGCGGGAACGAGAAAAAGCGATTAAATTAGAATTGACATTGCAAGAATTAAAGCGCACCCAAGCCCAACTAATTCAAACCGAAAAAATGTCTAGTTTAGGGCGAATGATTGCGGGAGTTGCCCAGGAAATAAACAATCGAGTTAGCTTGATTTTAAGCAAGATTAATCCGGCTTGTCACTATTTCCAATACCTCACCGCTCTCGGGGAAATTTATCAAAAAAATTATCCCAATCCACCTAGAGAAATTCAGCAGGCAATTGAGGAAATAGATTGGGAATTTATAGTCAGAGATTGGTATAAAATCATAGAAAAAATCGATGGGGGAGCCAAGGAAATTCAGCAAATAGTTCAATCGTTAAATCTGTTATACCGACTAGATGAAGCAGAGCTAAAAACAGTAGATATCCATGAAATCATTGACAATACCCTGCTAATTTTGCAGCAGCGACTGAGAGACACAGACAAAACCGATCGCCAACTACGCCCAGAAATTGAGGTAATTAAGGACTATGGGGAACTGCCACCAGTCGCCTGTTATGCCAGTCAGTTAAATCAGGTGTTGGCAAATCTGCTCAACAATGCGATTGACGCCCTAGAAACTCAATCTTACCCAGGAAAAATTACGATTAGTACCTCAGTAGTCAGCGCCGAAGAGTTAGCAATCGCAAATAACTCACATCTTGCACCAAGCAAGGTAGAACCTCGCGGATCTCGTTCCCAGGTTGAACCAGGGAACGATTTCGAGCAACCTCGCGCATCTGATTCCCAGGTTGAACCAGGGAACGATTTCGAGAAACCAGCCGCATCTGGTTCCCAGGTTGAACCAGGGAACCAGAAAACTGACCGCATTGTGATTCGGATTGCTGACAATGGCCCTGGTATGACTGAGGAAGTACTGAACAAAATGTTTGACCCCTTTTTTACTACAAAACCTGTCGGGAGTGGCACGGGATTGGGGTTATCTATCAGCCACCAAATTGTGGTAGAAAAACATCGGGGTCAAATTCGTTGTGTTTCTGCCCCAGGGCAAGGGACAGAGTTGATTGTGGAAATTCCAGTTTGATAGCCTATGCCTCATGCCCAACAATCGACTATGCTGCATTAGGTTGTAGTGTCTGAACCTTCACAGGACTTACGCACGACTAGGCCAGAAACCCGGTTTCTTCGTTGATCTCTGGTTGCCAAACCAACTATGTTTCGTAGAAACCGGGTATCTTTGCGTAAGTCCTACTTCAGCTAATCAAGGCAGCAGACGGTTTAAAAACATATGTCTACGTTTCGTAATTTTGTGGTTGTGAGTGTGAGTGCGGCGATCGTCATACCTAACGGGAATGCGATCGCCATTCCCAATACACCAGGGTTCGCCCTGGACACGGCAAATCAAGCTTACCCTGGGATTGGGCATCACCCAGAAGAGGGTAACGTTTTGGGGAACGCCCAGATGGGCAAACTGAGCGACACGGGGAGTTTTCTCGCTCCTAACTCTGTGCAACTAGCGCGATATGCCTCCGGCACGCTAGCGCGAACGCAAAGCGTCTTCACCTTAGCTCAAGCACAAGAATTGAACTCTCAAAAGCCCCTTATTACACCGATACAGCCGTCGGGAAGGACTGCAATTCCTGGGTTTTTAGCACCCAATCCCAACCCTTTACAGTTTCCCACCCGCCCGGAAGAAGTCGATATCGAGGTGACTCAGCCTTTAACGCTACAACAAGCGATCGAACTGGCGCGGCGCAACAATCCCGATCTACAGGTGGCTCAACTTCAGCTGGAACGCGCCCAAGCTGCCCTGGGCGAGGCGAGGGCGGGTTTGTTTCCTACGGTGGATTTAGATGTAACATTCTCAGGGGGGCGATCAACTGGAAGCGAGTTTCAGATCGAGGCCGCCCGTGCAGAAGTCTCGCGCCAGCGAGAAGCCCAACGCAATCTACCACCCGCACAGCGACGGGACATCCCGGACGCCCCGGATGAAAGAACTAGCACGCAGTTGAACTCGACGGTAGGCATTAATTACAACATCTTTACCGCCGGGCGCGTACAAGCTCAAATTCGGGCAGCACAAGAACAGGTGCGGATCAATCAGTTGCAGGTAGAGAGTCTGGGAGAGCAAACTCGTTTAGATGTCAGCGTTGCTTACTACGACTTGCAACAAGCCGACGAGCAAGTGCGAATTTCCGAGTCGGCGGTGAGGAATGCCCAGCGGAGTTTGCAAGATGCTCAAGCGCTGTTTGAGGCGGGATTGGGAACCCGATTTGATGTTCTGCGCGCCCAGGTGCAGTTGGCGAGGGAAAACCAAAACTTGATTCGCGCCCGTTCCGATAGGCAAATCCGACGGCGAGATTTAGCCCGGTTATTGAGTTTGCCTCAATCTGTAAATATGGTTGCAGCCGATCCGGTGGCAGTGGCGGGGCTGTGGAACCCCACCCTGGAACAAAGTATCGTCCTGGCGTTTCAAAACCGCGCCGAGTTGCAACAGCGATTAGCCGAACGGAACGTTAATCGGGAACAACGACGCATCGCCCGCTCGGGTCGATTCCCCCAACTGAGTTTATTTTTCAATTACAACTTGTTGGATGTGTTCAACGATGGTTTGGGGCTTGCCGATGGCTATTCGGCAGGAGCGAGGTTGCAGTGGAGTATTTTCGATGGGGGGGCGGCAAATGCACGGGCGGCTCAGGAGGAAGCGGATATTGGCATTGCCGAAACTCAATTTGCCAACCAGCGCAATCAGATTCGCTTCCGGGTGGAACAAGCTTATTTCACCTTGCAATCAAGTCTGGAAAATATCCAAACCGCCAGCGTTGCTCTAGAACAAGCCGCCGAAGCGTTGCGCCTAGCTCGCTTGCGCTTCCAAGCAGGCGTGGGGACTCAAACTGAAGTCATCGACGCGGAAAACGACCTGACAAGTGCTGAGGGCGATCGCGTCCGCGCCATTCTCGACTACAATCGAGCGCTGGCAACCCTACAGCGCGAGGTCAGCAATCTCTCCGCGACGGCGCCATAACCATGTACCCAAACCCGCTAGAACATAAGAGGACACGGGGACACGGTGACGCTCCTGACGCGGGGAATTTTTCTCTACAACTCGACCCTCTCCCTTGTCTCCCACTCGACCCGTCCTCTTCAACGGCAGGAATCGGCAAACAGTCTGCGCGATTGCCACCAACTGGGCACGCGCCGCCTCTCCATCAGAAAAACCAGAAACCCGGTTTCTACCAAACATCCTTGGCAAAGCGAACGATAGATCGACGGTCGAAACCGGGTTTCTGGCCTCGTCGTGGGTAAGTTCCGCTCAATTTGGCAATACTTCTTAACAAAAAGTAAAGTAACATAATCCATAAGGAACGAATGTTAGGTGAACAAGGGACTGGCAATGGCTAACATCAAATTTGTCAAAGAAAATAAGGAAGTAGTAGCAGCCGACGGCGCTAATTTAAGGGAAAAAATGCTGCAAAATGGCATCGACCTCTACACGTTCACGGGCAAGATGATGAATTGCGGTGGTTATGGTCAATGCGGCACTTGTATTGTGCAGATCGTCGAAGGGATGGAAAATCTTTCCCCCCGCACCGAAGTAGAAAACCGCAAACTGAAGAAAAAGCCGCAAAATTATCGTCTAGCCTGTCAAACCCTGGTAAATGGGCCAGTTATTGTCGCTACGAAGCCTTGACAAATGCAGGACTTACGCACGACGAACCTATCACCTTTGTTTCTGCGTAGAATTTTCCGAGCAACCCGGTTTGTTGGCGTAAGTCCTGAAATGTTTCTTTGGAGTAGGTCAGTTGTTTGTATTTTGGGTTACAACTGACTGCTCCTGCATGAGCGATCGCGAATAATGATATTCTAGGCGTATTGATTTGCGATTTTGATAGAGGCACTGTTTCCATGCAAGTTAATGACCTTGGGTTTGTTGCAAGTCTTTTGTTTGTACTTGTCCCTGCTGCATTTTTAATCATTTTGTACATTCAAACTGCTAGCCGCCAAAGCGGTAAATCCTAGCAGTTTGCTGGCAAAAAAACAAGCCCCAGCAGCCTTAATTTATTTGGTAGCTGGGGCTAATTTTATCACCAAGAAGACGGGTCGAGTGGGAGACGCGGCGACAAGTCGATTTGTGGCAAAACATTCCCCCCGTCCCCCCGTCCCCCCCTCCGGTGCGTCCTCTTCAAGACTGGATCAAGTTTCACCAACGGTGCGGGCTAACAACACCGGGCAGGTGGCATAGACTCGCACATAGTCTGACAGGGAAGCACCTAGCAGGCGGTCTAAATCTGGCAGACCTTTGGCGATGGAAGGGCGACGCTCTGGCGACCCCAGGATTAACAAATCTACGTTTGACTCTTGGGCGAGGCGGCAAATTTCTTCCCCTGGTTTGCCAGTGCCAATGACGCAGCGGTAAGAAACGCCCATTTTCTTCGCTTCCGCCACAGCAGGTGCTAGCACCGGATCGGTTTCGGGGGGAGTAGCTGGGGTGGTTCCTTTTGGATTAACGCGCACCAGTACTAGCTGACCTCCTTTAATATCGCGCACGAGAGCGATCGCCAGCTTCAAGCACTGTTGGGCAGCCTCAGAATTATCCATCGCCACCATCACTTTGTTGATTTTTTTGACGTAAATATCGTCTTTGACCAACAACATGGGGCGATTGGACAGTTGAAAAACGTATTGGCTAACCGAGTTTTCTAAGATCGACTCCAACCGTTTGAGTCCACGGGAACCCATGATAATCAGATCCGCATCGATTTCGTCGGCGACTTGACAGACTGTGGTTTTGGGGTCGCCTTGGCGCAGCATGGCGGTGACGTGATTGGGATCTAATTTCAACGACTGAATCGCGGTAGCGAGGAATTTACCGCCTTCTTCCCATTTTTCAGTCATAGCCTCAGACGTCACTTGGGGCGGCACGACGTGCAGGACGGTGACCGAGGCAGGTTTGATGGAAGGAATTTCCATCAACACCTTGAGCATTTCTTCAGAATGACCAGTTCCGGAGTCAGCCAGCAATATTTTTTCTATCATCGGTTTTTGTGGTAAGAATCGATCGAGTTTTTGAAGCTAGCGCTCGATGAGGATTTAATATCAAGATAAAACTTCTGGGTGCCCGCCAAGCCGAGTCTTTTACAAGCCTTTACAAAACGGCCCCTAATTTTTCACCCCTATTGCTCTACCACTTAATAGCAAAATTGTCAATACCGACTGCTCGGTTGGGGATACCCCCAGCTAAAGCGATGAAATAATATAACTTGTTTTCTTTGTAGGTGGGAGCCAGATTAGTTTAACTTTCTTAAAGGAGCTTTTTTGAATCAGGTGGAGTATATGGCTGATATAGTTGATATTGCAGTAGGTGCAGGTTCTTTCAACACCCTAGTTGCCGCCGTCCAAGCGGCTGGGTTAGTGGAAACGCTAAAAAGTCCTGGGCCTTTTACTGTGTTTGCACCCAATGACGATGCCTTTGCCAAGCTGCCACCAGGAACGATAACAACCCTGGTGCAAAATATTCCCCAGTTAGCTAGGATTTTAACTTATCACGTCGTGCCTGGGAAGTTAATGAAAGCGGATTTAGCGCAAGTGAGTGAGGTAATTTCTGTTGAAGGGGCGCCGATCAGAATTGATTGTTCGGATGGTTTTGAAGTCAAGAATGCCACAGTTGTAGCGCCAGATATCGAAGCAGATAACGGTGTGATTCACGTCATAGATACAGTGATCTTAATGGGCTAGGGGCTAGGGGCTAGGAGACTATATTTTCTCAATATTCCCTAGCACCTAGCCCCTCATCCCTAACCGCTTTTCTCGGTCATTCAAATTCCAGTTTTAAATCCGGCATCAAGCGCTGCAAATTCTTTAAAGACCTGCTTTGCCAAGGGATGACCTCAGAACCTTTAACCACAAGCTGAATCGTTTTTTTCTTACGCACGTCTATCACAAATTTAGATAACATATTAATGCCGGAACTGTTGAGAAATTGCAGTTCCTTCAGATTTAGGGTAATGGTTGGAGTAGTATTAGCGGTTACTTTATTGAGTAAATCCACTATAGGTGCGTACTCTGCCATTCCCTCTAGCCGCAGCCAGCCCTCAAAGTTTACGGTTCCTGTCGCCATTTCGCAGATTACCTTGTAGTTTTCCCCTTGAATGTCCTGAATTTCCACCTATCCAGTCTCCTAATGGTGTAGATATCAATCGAACAAACCCCTAGTCCCTATAAGGTTAACTGTACCATTGTCGTCACTGCAACTACTTGAGGCTCTTTTTGCACGGTTTCAAACTTCCAGCCCAACTTGGCTAAATAATCGTGCCTCATCGTTATCAGTCCTAACCCAGAACTGTTGCCATTATCGTTGCAGGCATTTTTCTCTAACTGCCGAATGTATAACTCTGCCGGATCTTCATCGAGTAATTCTTGAATCAAGGTTTGAAACTTATCCAAAGCTGCGGCAGGAATACTATTAGTTACGATCAGTACCACTGTAACTCTTGTATCCAAGAGCAAGTGCAGTCCAAATTTGATCGGGTAATTGCATGTATCATCGCTAAACTTCATCGCATTTTCTAGTAACTCATTCGCAATGTAATTAACAGTTCCTTTGAATTCCACTTGCTTTTCTTTCGTACTTGGTTCGTCCTCGCTGACTGGAAAGAACGTCGTTAAGTAATCGGCAATAAAATCAGCTGACAAACCATTGTTGCGCCAGCGCTGCTTGAGGGAAACCGAACTCGGCGAGAATCCAAGGATTAAAAATTCCTGGTCGGTAGGTAGATTTTTTCTAAATTCCCCGAAAGTTTGAGTCATGGTCATTCAATGTTGGATGTGGGGTTTTGGGATTGAGTCTGTTAGGTATGCTCCCGACTATTTCTGTTTTAGTACACATAATGTAATATCATCAAACACCTTGTGCGTGCCAATATGTTGCCGATTGGGGCAACCCTCAACGGTTAGAGGAGTCTCACGACTTAAAAGAGTTGCTCTACTTCAGAACTTACACCAGGGCGTTGCCAGAAACCCGGTTTCGACCTCGTTCGCGAAGCGTCGGGTATGCATATCTCTGGTTCCCTTTCCCAAGGATTTTTCGTAGAAACCGGAAATATGCGCGTAAGTCCTGTACCTCATAGTGTACGCCATTAATATGTTCAGCTATGGGCATGTGGACACTATCCAAATCTGGCATCGAGATCGACCAAGCGGGAATTATCGCTTCTGGTCAACTCTGGCAGGGTATCAGATAATGGTTTAAGATAACCTGATCGCTTCAGCGTAACTTTCTAGAAGTTTTTCACCCTTACTTGATAACTGCTCGTTGCTATCGCAAGTAGACGGAAGCTTAAATGAGAGTTTTTAACTCTTGCGATCTCTGCCTACTCAGCTTGTTGCGCGCAATCGCTATACATTACATCCGACCGTAAAACATACTTGCGTCCCCGAATTACTGATGCTCCCTCGTGGGCTAAATCGTGGATGAAACACAACGCCATTCCCGTTACTGGAACTACAGAAATCTCACTATGATCGCCATAGTAGGGGCACGGCATGTTTAGGTTATCTGTTTTTCTCAGATACAAAGGATGCCGTGTCCCTACATAAAATCGGGTTTCTCCTCCTGCAAAACCTTCATTTAGGTAAATCATCAACGTTAACAAACTTTCTTCACCGTTGGCTTTCCGATAGGAACCATCGTGGTGTAGTGCAAATTTTTGACCCGGATCGTAGCGATAAAATCGAAAACGTTCGTTTAATCCAATCGCCCGCCACCTGCCAATTTTTTCCGGAATATAAGCAGATACCCGTTGCCAAAGATTTGCCGCCCGTTCTAAATCATCCAGGATAACGCGCTCGTTATTGCGGATTTCAAGACGGATTTGAAATCCTCGTAACGTGATAATAGGAGCTGCGGCGTAACCAATATTTTCGCTTAATTCAATATACTCGGCGCATTCTGCTGGTGAAAGAATATTCTCAATTGTAAAAATTTGGTTACGAATCAAATCTTTCCGGGTGATGGAACGAGTGGGGGATGAATTGCCATCGCAAGGCGTATCTCTATTTTATCGTCTTAAAATTCCTCCTGTTGCAATAACGGTAGGGGCACGGCATCCGAGATTTCTGATAAAAACAGATCACCTTTAAATAACGGTAGGGGCACGGCATCCGAGATTTCTGATAAAAATAGATAACCTTTAAATAACGGTAGGGGCACGGCATCCGAGATTTCTGATAAAAATAGATAACCTTTAAATAACGGTAGGGGCACGGCGTCCGAGATTTCTGATAAAAATAGATAACCTTTAAATAACGGTAGGGGCACGGCGTCCGAGATTTCTGATAAAAACAGATAACCTTAAACCTGCCGTGCCCCGAGATAGATTACCGATAATCCTGCCGTTGTATTTGTCGCAGTAGGGGCACGGCATCCGAGATTTCTAATAAAAACAGATAACCTTAAACCTGCCGTGCCCCGAGATAGATTACCGATAATCCTGCCGTTGTATTTGTCGCAGACGAGATTCAGGACGAATAAACCGATCCATTTGTGATTCAAAGAACTTACGATTTGCCATTAAATGCTTCGGATTTGGATCGTCTAAAGGATACAACAAGGCGCACCGCAAAGCTTGAATTACTGCCGAAGTTACGTTATACATCGAACGTTGGAAAGTAATCCCCAGTTGGATTAACATATCCTCTTCGCCCCGGCAGTGTTGCTTGTAGTAATCCAGCAAATAAGGAGGCAAGAAATGCAGCATATCCTGCATCAATAATGTGGGCGGAATACCAGCAGTTCCTACCGGAAATACGTCGGCATAAAGAATGCCGTAGTGGAAGTCTTTTTGCTCGTCGGGGACTTGTTTTGCTTGAGCATTGTAAGACTTCGTGCCCCTAAAAGGTGCGGTGCGATAGAAAACCGCTTCTACATAGGGTAATGCAGCTTCATACAGCCACATAAACCCCTTTGATTTGGGGATAATTTCGTAGCATTCGTCACCGACGTAGACATGGTGGTAGATCGGACGACCGGCGATCGCAAAGATACCGTTAATCAGAAAATTCATCGCATCCGGCACGCCTTTGAACCCGCCTTCATCGTAGATATCCGACATTTCAAAGAACACCGGCGCCATGATTTCCCAGAACAGTCCGAGATTGGAATAATAAGACATCATGCGGCACTGTTCGTAAAACATTTCTGGAAACAATTTATACAGTCCCAGCATCACCTTATTGCCTTTAAAGTAGGCTTTAATTGCTCGGTCTGCATTGGCTTTGTATTCGTCGCTTTCCAGATAATCGTTAAATCTACCGCCCATCTTTTGGTGCCAAAGCATTGCGTACATGCAAGCTTCGGCAAATTCCATGTTGATGCGATCGTGCCACAAATGATGTAATAACTTCGGCATTTTCCGGGTTTCACCCTTTTCCATAAATGCCAAAAGTTCTGGGTGGGCAGAAGCTTGCCCGCGCCAGATTCGCAAATCTGCATCATCGCCAGCGTAGTGGTTGTGCAGGTCTAAATACTCCTGGGGTAGGAAGTATTTAAAAAAGGGAAATGGATTTAAAAAGACGCGCTCAGCAATATAAAGCAAGTCGCGCCAGTAGAAATCCATCGGCACGGCATATGCTTTATAAATGCCGATAATTTGCATCAAATTTTCCGGGGTATCTGGCAGCATCGATCCGCCTGCTTCCAAACGGTGAATGACTTCGGCGAATTCGTGCTTCGAGGGTGGAATAATCGATTTGGATTGCGGTTTGGGTATAGTTGCTGTCATGGCGTTCTTGGTAATTGCTAATTGCTAATTGCTAATTGCTAATTGCTAATTGGTAATAGGTAGTAAATGGTTTTTTAGCTATTAGCCATTAGCCTCGTTCCCATGGCTCTGCCTGGGAACACCATTACCTATTACCAAATAACTATTTCTGAGCAACTTGCTGCGCGCTAACGGGTGGCATCACGGCAACAATTGCAGTTGTTGTTGGTTCAGTCCAGCGGACTAACCAAGTTGGTTGGATTCCCAAAAACAAGATAATCGCTGCCAAGACTAATGCTGGGACTTTTTCCATCAACAAAACTTTGGGATAGTAAGCCAAATTGTTGTCCAATTTGCCAAAACAGGTGCGGTTGAGCAGAATTACAAAGTAAACTGCCGTTAAACCGCTGGCAATGACGCAAATCAGGGTTTGGACTGGAAAGACTGCGAAAGTACCTTGAAACACCAGAAATTCAGCCGGAAATCCTACTAAACCAGGAATTCCTGCACTTGCCATGCCGCCAGCGACGAGCAAAGCACTGGTGAGGGGTAAACCCCGCACAGGGTTCATTAAACCGTTGAGGACATCTAAGTCGCGAGTGCCGACTTTGGTTTCGACAATCCCCACTAAATAAAAGAGTATGGCGAGGATGAGGCCGTGGCTGACCATTTGAGCGACAGCACCCAAAACGCTTAGAGGTGTGCCAGCGGCTGCGGAAACTAAAATATAGCCCATGTGACCGATGGAACTATAAGCTACCATGCGTTTGATGTCTTTTTGGGCGATGGCGCTCAATGCCCCATAAACTACGCTCACAACCCCAATAATAGATAGTCCGGGAGCGACAAGCGCCCAAGTTTCGGGAAATAAACCCAAACCAAACCGGACTAAACCATAAGTTCCCAATTTAGCCAGAATACCGCCCAACATAATCGCTACAGGCGGCGAAGCTTCGGTATAAGCATCTGGTAACCAAGTATGCAGGGGAACCAAGGGAATTTTAATCCCAAACCCCACCAACAACATGGTGAGCAAAATTAGCTGGCTAATTAGGGGTAATGGTTGGCTTAATAGGGAGTTGTAATCGAAACTGGTGGAACCAGACAGCCAAGTTATACCCAAAAATGCTGCCAGAATTAATATCCCAGATAGTGCGGTATAGATGAGAAACTTCATCGCTGCATAGCCGCGTTTCTCACCGCCCCAAATCGCAATTAACAGGTAAAAGGGAATTAATTCTATTTCGTAAAATAGGACGAACAGCAGCAAATTTTGAGCAGCGAATCCCCCGGCTACCCCGGCATAAACTAGCAGAATTAAACAGTAGTAAAGCCGGGGTCGTTGAATATTATTGCTGGCTATAATCGCAATCCAAATTAGCAGACTGCTTAAAGCCAGCAGCGGAAAAGATAACCCATCAATTCCCAACTTATAGTTCAACCCTAATTGGGGAATCCAAGGGATAAATTCCTGAAATTGCATTTGGGAAGTCGTTATGTCAAAGTGACTTACCAGCCAGAACGTTGCTAACACAATAGCGGTTGCGATCCCCAGAGCAATATTACGCAACTGATTCGCGGTTTGATTTCCCGGCAAAAACCCAACAATAGCGGCTCCCAATACGGGTAGCCAGATTAAGGTACTCAGCATAAACGGTCATTGGTGATTGGTAATTGGTGATTGGTAATTGGTGATTGGTAATTGGTGATTGGTAGTGGGTAGGTCAGAATAATGGCGCTAAGACAGCTTGTTCGTAGTCTATCTTTAGCGCTTAAGCGCAACTACAAACAAGGTAGTCGGTAGTTGGCGATTTTTTTCAATTACCAATTACCCTCGTGACCCAGGCGGTCGCCTGGGAACGTCATTGCCCAATTAGCAGAGAAAGACGCGACAATAAAGGCCAGCTTACTAACAATCCCAACAGTGCGACTCCTAGCAAGATTGTCAGGGCATAAAACTGGGTCTGACCGGAAACGTTATATTTCAAGCTTTGACCGCTGAAAACTGTTACTATACCGACTAAGTTCACCACGCCATCAATAATGTAGCGGTCAAACCAAGCTGTCATTTGCGACACTAAGGCAACCACAAATACAATGGTGATGCGGTAAAGTTGAGGGGTGTAAAAGTCGTAAGCGAATAAATCTTGTAGCGGTTTCCAAGGCAGTTGTACGGGTTTTTGTATAACATTACCCAGATAAACAACTGCACCGATGCTGAGGCCAAAAATGCTCGACCAAATTAACATGAGGGCGACATCTTTATTTAGTTCTGCCCAGGAAGGTAGCAACTGACAACTTTGCAGGATTAAAGGCAGGTGGAAAACGAAGCCTAATTCAATTACCATTGGTAGCGTAATTGCCCAAAAACATTCGGGCGAGCGCACGCTCATTTCTTGCAGTTTTCCGCCAAAAATTAACCCGAATACGCGGGTGAAATTAAACGCGGTTAATGCGTTGACCAGTAGCAGGATTCCCACTAAGTAAGGTTGGGTACTCCATAAACCATCGGCGATTTTCAGTAATGCCCAAAAGCCGCCCAAGGGGGGAAATGCAATTAACCCCAAAGTCCCCACAATAAAACATATCCCGGTAATCGGGCGGCGCGACCACAATCCGCCGAGTTGGGTGACGTTTTGGGTGACGTTCATCCAAACTAAGGCACCCACCGCCATGACTAATATTGCCATTGCGATCGCGTTAGTCAAAACTAACAACAACGCCCCTTCGGTTTGTCCCGTCCCCACGGCGACGAACACCAACCCCATATAAGCGCTGACCGGATAAGATAAAGTGCGTTTGATATCGATTTGGGCGATCGCAATTAACGAAGCGCCGATTGCCGTTACACCCCCGATGATTACCGCCGCCGACATCGCAACGGGCGAAAGTGCAATTACAGGTTGCAGCTTCACCAACACCCAAGCACCCGTTGCTACTACTACTGTATTCCGCAAAATCGACCCCGGCATTGGCCCTTCCATTGCTTCGTCCAGCCACAAGTGCAGCGGGAATTGGGCGCATTTACCCATCGGTCCCGCGAGTAATGCTAAACCCAATAAAGTAGCGACTGTTGGGTCTACATTGGCAGTTTTCGCCCATGCGGCTAATTCGGAAAAATCCCAAGTTCCTGCTAAGGGATAGATTGCCAATACTCCCATCAGCAGTAATAAGTCGCCCACCCGTTTGGTTAAGAATGCATCTCTCGCACCCGTGACTACCAATGGCTGACAGAACCAAAGTCCAATCAGCAGGTAGGTTCCCAAGGTGAGAATTTCCAGAATAAAGTAGGCGAAGAACAACGAGTCGCATAGGACGAGTCCGCACATCCCCGCTTCAAACAATGCCAGCAGCGAATAAAAACGCGCCCATCCCCAGTCCATTTCCATATAACCCACGGCGTAAATTTGGGCAAGCAGGTTTAAACCCGTCACCACGATAGTTGCGCCAATAGTTAATGAAGAAAGTTCCACTGGGATGGTTAAATCCAAACCCGCTACATTCAGCCAGGGGATGAGGACTTGTTGCGCGGGTTGATTCCACGTCGCTGGTAAAGCGAGGACGCCGTGCAAAAACGCGATCGCCGTCATGATCTCGTTGATATACCCGGCAGGGCGCGGCCCCGTCTTCCGAATCAATCCAGGCGACCAAGGTATCGCCAACACCGCCCCGATTAAGGCGTAGCACGGTATCAACCATGCTGTCTGAAGCAGAAACTGAGACATCTACATTACCTCGTAAGTTTTACTCAATAGCTCGAACCTCTATACGAGGATGCAGCAATTGATCCCCGGTTAACTAAGATTATCCAACTTTATGTTGATTAATCTTTTTTTAATCTTGTTGATATCTAAGTCTAATATTGCTGCGATCGCAAACGAAATAGGCGAGCCATAAATTTACCTAATAGTAACCCGTGAGTTCCGTGTATAGAACCCATATATTGTCGCACCTAATTTTTATAACTCTTATTATTGTTGACAATATTTATGATTGATTTCTCTTATAAAGCAAATCGCGTACCGATGTCAATCAAAAAATCTGCGTCTGCTCTCCTGATGAGTATTCCTTACTATTATCTCCGTTGATGCCTACTGACTTAACCACAATTTAAGCTTGACTAATCGCTCTTTTTGTGGTTCCTTGCACTAAGTTGAGCGATCGCCTCACATATTCATAGATAAAAATCTATGATAATCTTAGGAAAGATTATATATATAAAAAAAGTTATAAATGTTATTTAATTTTTCTTTAATAGTTTTATCTTTTAAGTTAACCATTGTTCTGTTATAGGTGATAAATTTACATCACCTGGGATCTGTAAGAAATTTAACCGAGTAAAAACAGCTAACGGAACTGCGGTTCGGACAGCGTGCGGGGATAAGGTTCGCCAACCGATCTTAAGGAGCGATGCCTGTTACGCACAGGCTACGCGCTCGCAATAAACCCGATTACTTGCGAAAGGTTTTCTGCTCAAGGAAAGCGATCGCAAGGCGAACAACCCTAACTGTTTGAGGAAACAAGTCCAAATTCATTGCCTGGAGAGAGAGATGATTAATCAGTTTTTCAAGCCAAATTATTTACCGCCGTAAGTTTATAGGGTATTTCCCAATAAAACTTAATTGACCTTGAGTTCGGCAGTTAAAAGCCGTTCGCACCCCCTTTTTGTCAAAAATTTTGGCTCAATTATGCAAATCACAAACAAAATCCACTTCCGAAACTTACGCGGTGACATGTTTGGTGGCCTCACCGCCGCGATTGTCTCCTTGCCCCTGGCGCTAGCGTTCGGTGTCGCCTCCGGTGCCGGTCCAGTAGCAGGTCTTTACGGCGCTGCCTGCGTCGGGTTTTTTGCCGCACTGTTTGGCGGGACGCCTACTTTAATTTCCGAACCCACCGGCCCGATGACCGTGGTCATAACCACAATTATCGCGTCCTTGACGGCTGCTAATCCGGATCAAGGCTTAGCAATGGCATTCACCGTCGTCATGCTGGCGGGGATATTTCAAATTATCTTTGGGGTATTCAAGCTGGGTAAATACATTACCCTGATGCCCTACAGCGTGATTTCCGGCTTCATGTCTGGGATTGGGGTAATTCTGATCATCCTTCAGATTGCTCCCTTTGTCGGACAGCCGAATCCCAAAGGTGGCGTATTGGGGATGGTGCAAAACATCCCTGTATTGCTATCCAAGGTGAATCCAGCGGAATTGACTTTGGGCATAGTCACCCTGGCAATTCTGTTCTTCATGCCAGCTAAACTAAAGCGGTTTGCCCCTCCCCAACTGGTGGCATTAATTGTCGGTACGGCGATTTCTCTGATGGTTTTCGGAGATGCTGATATCAGAAGGATTGGCGCCATCCCCACCGGATTGCCCACCTTGCAAATGCCCACATTTACCCCCACCCAATTGACGATCATGATCGTGGATGGGATTATGCTGGGGATGTTGGGATGTATCGACACCTTGCTAACTGCGGTGATTGCCGATAGCTTAACCCGCACCGAACACAAATCTGATAAAGAATTAATCGGTCAAGGGATTGGTAACTTAGTTTCTGGTTTATGCGGTGGTTTGCCTGGTGCTGGTGCGACGATGGGAACCGTCGTCAACATCCAAACTGGTGCTTCGACAGCAGTATCTGGTCTGACTCGTGCCATTATCTTGTTTGTGGTAGTTTTAGGTGCTGCGGGTCTGACTCAAAGCATTCCGATGTCAGTTTTAGCAGGGATTGCGCTGAAAGTCGGGGTTGATATTCTAGACTGGAGCTTCCTCAAACGCTCGCACAAAGTATCCCTCAGAGGCAGCATCATCATGTACGGGGTGTTGTTGCTCACCGTATTTGTTGACCTGATTGTTGCCGTAGGCGTTGGGGTGTTCATTGCCAATATCTTGACAATTGAACGTCTTTCTGACTTGCATTCTGAGGAAGTTAAAACGATCAGCGATGCGGATGATGACATCGTATTAAATGATGAAGAGAAGCAGCTGATCGAACAAGCAGATGGACGGGTACTGCTGTTCTACTTGAGTGGCCCGATGATCTTCGGGGTATCGAAAGCAATTGCTCGCGAACACGCCGCCATGCGAGATGCAGATGTGTTAATTGTGGACTTGAGCGATGTACCGATGATGGGCGTAACGGCTTCTTTAGCGATTGAAAATGCGATCAAAGATGCTGTTGACCAAAATCGTCAAGTATTCGTTGTTGGTGCGGCGGGCAAAGTCAAGCGGCGGTTAGAAAAATTTGGCATCATGGATTTTGTCCCAGCGGATCGCTTTGTAGGCGATCGCACAGAAGCACTTCGCCAAGCCGTTGACTTGGTTAAGTACAATACAATTCAAGCCAATGGTACTAGCGCCAAAGGCTTCCCCACCGAATCTAGTGACGCTACAGTGCGTTCGTAGTTAGAAAATTTTCTGGTAAACATCAGGGTTTTTTCAATGCCAGAAACCCGGTTTCTTCGTAGAGGTTTTCGTAAACCAGCCTACAATTGTTATTAGAAACCGGGTTTTTCTGTGTAAGTCATCAACTTCCCAAAATATCGATGGCAACAGTTTCCACAAATTTCAATAGCGAGAATTATTCCTCATGATAGAGTTGACTAATTCAATTTCTCCCCTACTAGCGACAGCAACCGAAGCCGAATATGCTCCAGTCGTTCTCACAGGGGTGCTGCTGAGTTTAGTGGCGATTTATATTGCCAGTAAAGTCGGTGCAGAGCTATCCAGAATGATGGACTTTCCGCCTGTTTTAGGTGAATTAGTGGCAGGTGTCGTTGTCGGTATTTCTGCTCTGCATTTGGTTGTATTTCCCGAAAGCGGTGCCAATGCTTCCGACTCGGTCATCATGACCATTTTGCAATTTCTGGGCAACCTTGATGCCGAAGCAGTTACGTCAATCTTTCAATCGCAAAGCGAGGTTGTCTCAGTTCTCGCCGAACTGGGTGTAATTATCCTCTTGTTTGAAATTGGTTTGGAATCAGATTTGCGGGAACTGCAAAAAGTCGGCTATCAAGCCACCATTGTGGCTTGTGTTGGCGTCGCAGTTCCTTTTGCAGCTGGTACTGCCGGACTGATGCTGCTGTTTCACGTAGCAGCGATTCCGGCAATTTTTGCAGGTGCGGCGTTGACGGCTACCAGTATCGGTATTACCTCCAAAGTTTTGTCAGAAATTGGGCAACTCAAATCGAGAGAAGGTCAGATTATTGTCGGTGCTGCCGTCATTGACGATATCTTGGGAATTATCGTTCTGGCAGTCGTTGCTAGCCTTGCCAAAACTGGCGAAATCGATGTGTTGAACGTTATCTATCTGATTGTCAGCGCTACTGTTTTTCTCATCGGTTCGATTCTGCTCGGCAAGTTCTTCAATAAATCCTTTGTTGCTGTTACCAAGCAATTGCAAACGCGCGGAAACCTAATTGTTCCAGCGATGATTTTTGCTTTCTTCATGGCTTTCATTGGCAGCGCCATTCATTTAGAAGCCATCTTGGGTGCGTTTGCAGCAGGTTTAGTCTTAGACGAAACCGATGATCGCAACGAACTCGATGAACAAGTGAAGCCAATTGCTGATATTTTGGTGCCGATTTTCTTCGTCACCGTCGGTGCAAAAGCAGATCTCGGCGTTCTCAATCCCGTCGTTCCTGAAAATCGCGAAGGGTTAGTTATTGCTATCTTCTTGCTCGTGGTGGCGATTTTAGGCAAAGTTGTGACAGGTTGGTCAGTTTTTGGTCAACCCGGAATTAACCGTCCAGCGATTGGAATCGGCATGATTCCACGGGGTGAAGTCGGATTGGTATTTGTTGGCATTGGTTCAGCTAGCGGTACTCTCGATAAACCCTTGCAAGTGGCGATTATTATCATGGTGATTATGACCACCTTCTTAGCACCACCTTTATTGCGGTTGGTATTTAAGGAACCAGTGGAACCTAATCAACAAATAGAACCCGCTAAAGAACCAGCTAATGTTGGGTAGTAATACGATTACCCTCTTGATTCTGCTTCCCGCCTGGTAACGCAAATAAGCAAGCCTCCAATCTCTGAAGAAGAGATCTGGAGGCTTATTTACAGCAGTTTACCTCTTACCTCGTTACCAGGCCTGCGCCTGGTAACGCAAATCTAGAGGCTCCTGCCTCTGGAGAATTGGGGAGGCAGGAGCCTCCCAAACTGCATTTCCAGGCGCGAGTCTGGAAACGAGTTAAAAGAAACTTTGGTGATGGCCTGGTCGTGCGTAAGTCCTGAGATATTTTGAATATGGGTGCAACAAAACATTTTAGGGACGCATCGGAAAAACTTTGAGGAATTCGACAAAACTTACTGATATGATGTCAGGCTTTTCACCCATAATTAAACTCTCCGCGTCGCCTTGTCCCCGAGTCTGGGCGTCAGTCCTCACTATGGGTAATCAAACAGACATGATATGATGCGTCTCTACTCCCCGCAACCTCTAATAATTTTTCCGATAAGCTAAACTTTTACCAAAGTCAACTAGAAATTATTACTATTTAGCCAAATTAGGTAATAATGCTCATTTATAAAAGGTTGGCAAATCGGTAATAATACTGAGCGAATCGGGTGAAAGGGCGGGCGATATGCCTCCGCAACGCTTGCGCGATCGCAAAGGTTCAGCAGTAATGCTAAATCGCGAAATCCTTTGGAAATAAGCCCTGCAACCAGTCAAGTTAGTCGAAACCCGGTTTCAGGGATAAGATATCGATCAGCCTATCTCTTTTGGTAGATGCGATCGCAAATTAATTGTGCGCCTATCGAGTATTTTCCTTGGACATCAAGTAGCAATGTACGGCTAATTCTCCGTAAAAACATCGCTGACAATAGGGTCAAATTCTCGTTTGAATCGAAAACAGCGCTATCCCTCGTCTGAGGTAAATATGGCTTTGCCAGCCGTTGCCTCTAGTTTCGGCTATGGTTCAATCAAACCAATCCATAGAGGTTAATCTATGTAAAACCTAAAACAGGTAGAGGATAGTAAAAAATACTTATCGTAATCATTTAATTTTTCTTTTATAATTTGGTTCAACCATTGAACCACTAACCTCGTTTAGGTGCTAAATTTACATTTAACGAACACAGCTACTAAGGCTGTAACGGACTTCACTAACTAAAAGCGGTTAATGCAACTGCATTAGCGCTCGCCATTGCCAAATAATAGCCGCCAACCTATAGCAGGTTTTGCGGCGGGCTCATACTAACCAAGCATCAAATACAGACCTGACATGATGTTTTTGTATTAACTTGGTTCGCGCGGATAGCGACTCGCAGTTGCAATTCCTAAGCTAACTACCTACAGATAGCGCTAAAGCTAATTCACGCCCTAAGCGTCTTTCCAGAATAGAGGTTCTATAAATCGAGTTCCCCAATCAAAAGAGAGAAGAGGTCAGAGGTAAGGAGAGGTTATGAGTCAGTTTTCCAGTCAAGTTTCTCGTCGTAAGTTTCTTGTCACAGCTGGAGCATCCGCTGTAGGTTCTGTATTACTCAAAGGCTGTTTGGGAAATCCTCCTACAGATAACGCCGGTACGGGTACGGTGCCAACAACGACCAGCCCCGCTGTTGTTCCGGCTGCGAATATTAACCCGGCAGATGCACCAGAAACCCCCAAAGTCAAATTGGGTTATATCCCGATTGTAGAAGCAGCCCCTCTAATTATTGCTAAAGAAAAAGGCTTCTTTGCCAAGTATGGCATGACCGAAGTAGACGTATCCAAGCAAGCGAACTGGGGTTCTGCTAGAGACAACGTGGAAATTGGCGCGGCAGGGGGCGGCGTTGATGGCGGACAGTGGCAGATGCCGATGCCTTACCTAATTGCTGAAGGCAAGATTACCAAAGGAAACGCCAAAATTCCCATGTATGTCTTGGCGCAGTTGAATACCCAAGGAAATGGGATAGCAGTCGCATCCAAGCACAAAGGGAAAATTGGACTGAAACTCGACGGCACCAAATCTCTCTTCGATCAGCTGAAATCGACTAACGCCCAATTCACTGCGGCGTATACATTTCCCGGATCTAACCAAGATTTCTGGATTCGCTACTGGTTCGCCGCAGGTGGAATTGACCCCGATGCGGATGTCAAATTGCTAACCGTACCCGCCGCCCAAACTGTGGCAAACATGAAGACGGGAACGATGGATGCCTTCAGTACGGGCGACCCCTGGCCTTATCGTATCGTCAAAGACGGCATCGGCTACATGGCAGCTTTGACCGCAGAAATTTGGCCTGACCACCCGGAAGAATACTTAGCGATTCGTGCAGATTGGGTGGATAAACATCCCAAAGCTACTAAAGCAATCCTCAAAGGTTTAATGGAAGCGCAACAGTGGTGCGACGATTTTAATAACCGCCAAGAAATGGCACAAATTCTCGCCACTCGGAATTACTTCGGCGTGCCAGTAGAAGTGTTGATAAATCCGTTCCAAGGCATATACGACATGGGCGATGGTCGCAAGATTGACGATAAAAAGATGGCGACTTACTACTGGAAAGACGCCCGAGGCAGCGTGTCCTATCCCTACAAGAGTCACGACCTTTGGTTCATGACCGAAAGCGTTCGCTGGGGCTTTTTGCCACCAGATACTTTGACGAATGCTAAGGCAATAATCGATAAAGTCAACCGGGGAGATCTGTGGCTAGAAGCAGCAAAAGAAGCAGGTATTGCGGCTGCGGATCTGCCTACCAGCGACTCTCGTGGTGTTGAAAAGTTTTTTGATGGTATCACTTTCGATCCAGCCGACCCGACGGCTTACCTCAAGAGCTTGAAAATCAAGAAAGTGCAAGTTTAGCTAATGGCTAATGGCTAATAGAAAAAACCAATTAGCAATTAGCAATTAGCAATTCCCAATTCCCAATTCCCAATTCCCAATTAACCTGTTTAGAGGAGAACACTCTCAATGACTACACTTCAAAGACGCGGTGCTAACCGGAATGACTTTATGTCGCAGCTGCAAAAACAGTTGCCCGATTTGATTCCCCCGATTCTAGCTATAGCTGCTTTTCTATTTGTGTGGCAGCTATTTGCTTGGCTTCCGGGTGCAACCTTACCCGGCCCGGTACAAATTTTCGCGGATAAAGATACGCGGGATTATATTTTCTATCCTTTCTTGGACAGAGGCGGTACAGATAAAGGATTGTTTTGGCAAATCCTCGCCAGCTTACAACGGGTGGCAATTAGCTACACTTTAGCTGCCATTGTCGGCATCGGCTTGGGCATTTTGATTGGGACTAATAAAATGATGAACAAAGCTTTAGACCCAATCTTCCAGTTGCTGAGAACCGTACCCCCTCTAGCTTGGGTGCCGATCTCGCTGGCAGCTTTACGTCAAAACGAACCAGCCGCGCTGTTCGTAATTTTTATTACCGCAATCTGGCCGATATTAATCAATACGGCAGTGGGCGTGAAGAACATTCCCCAAGACTACAACAACGTCGCCAAGGTTCTCCAATTGACTAAAAAAGAATACTTCTTCAACATTCTGATTCCGGCGGCACTGCCTTACATTTTCACCGGATTGAGAATTGCGATTGGGTTAGCTTGGTTGGCAATTATCGCGGCAGAAATCGTCATGTCGGGTATTGTTGGAATTGGCTTCTTCATCTGGAACGCTTACCAAAATAACGCAGTAACAGAAGTAATTGTGGCTCTAGTTTATATCGGCGGAATTGGCTTGATTCTAGACAAGTTCATGGTTTGGCTGGAATCGAAGATTATCCAACAATAGTCAATCGCTAATGGCTGGCTAATGGCAGCAAAGAATTACGCAATTAGCAATTAGCAATTAGCAATTAGCAATTAGCAATTAGCCATCACCAATTACCAATCACCAATTACCAATTACCAAACGCCATGTCTGTTTTTGTAGCTGTAGACCAAATCAATAAAGTATTCGACCTATCCGGTGGCGGTCAGTACATCGCGCTCAAAGGAATTGACCTCCAGATTAAAAAAGGGGAATTTGTCTCGTTAATCGGTCACTCCGGTTGTGGGAAATCCACCTTATTAAACATGATTGCCGGTCTGGATTTGCCCAGCGAAGGCGTCGTGACCTTGGAAGGTCAAAAAATTACCAGACCGGGGCCAGACCGGATGGTAGTATTCCAAAACTATTCGTTATTGCCTTGGCGCACGGTACGGGAAAACATCGCCCTCGCCGTAGACTCGGTGATGAATGGGCTGTCGGTTGACGAACGTCGGGATATTGTAGAACAGCATATTGATATGGTGGGGTTGCGACCTCACGCTGATAAATCCCCCACGATGCTATCGGGGGGACAGAAACAACGGGTAGCGATTGCGCGCGCCCTAGCTATTCGCCCCAAACTCCTGCTACTCGACGAACCCTTCGGTGCGTTGGACGCCCTAACGCGGGGTAATCTGCAAGAGCAGCTAATGCAAATCTGCGAAGAAAATCAAGTCACCGGCGTTATGGTGACTCACGACGTGGACGAAGCAGTGCTGCTATCTGACAAAATTGTCATGCTCACCAACGGCCCAGGATCTAAAATTGGTCAAATTCTGGAAGTAGACATTCCCCGTCCCCGCAAACGGATGGAAGTAGTAGAACACCCCAGCTACTACAGTTTGCGAAGCGAAATGATTTACTTCCTCAACCAACAAAAACGCATCAAGAAAATTCGGGCGCAAAAAACAGCGGTTGTGGCGCGTCACGGTCTGGAAAAAGTCAACCTGTCAATTGGTTTCGTTCCCCTCACAGCTTGCGCGCCCGTCGCCATCGCTAAAGAAAAAGGCTTCTTTGCCAAACACGGTCTAGATGAAGTCAGCTTGGTGCGGGAAACCAGCTGGCGCGGTATCGTAGACGGCATCTCGGGAGGATATTTAGATGGGGCACAAATGCCCTCGGGAATGCCTTTGTGGCTAACCTTGGGCGGTAACGACAACCGTCCCACACCAACGGTAACCTCCCTCACCATGTCGCGCAACGGCAACGGGATTACCTTGTGCAAGCGCTTCTACGACCAAGGAATCTACTCCCTCAAAGAATTCAAGCGGATGTTGCTCGAGTTTCCAGCGAGTCAGCACAGAATGGGAGTCGTGCATCCCTCCTCGATGCATAACCTGCTGCTGCGCTACTGGCTGGCTACTGGCGGCATCGACCCCGACCACGACGTGCAATTGAAAAATATCCCACCAGCGCAGATGGTGGTGGACTTGCAAGGGGGAACGATTGACGGTTTCTGCGTCGGCGAACCCTGGAACACCCGCGCCGCAATGGATGGAGTCGGATTCACCGTCGCCACCGACTTGGAAATTTGGCCCGGACACCCAGGAAAAGTCCTCGGCGTGCGGGAAGAGTGGGCAGACGCTTATCCCAACACCCACGTCGCGTTAATCAAAGCGTTGTTGGAAGCTTGTCGGTATTGTGCCGAGCCGGCACACGAACAAGAGGTGTGCAAAATTCTCGCCGATCGGGAATATTTAAGTACGGATGTTTCTTACATCCACTTGGGTACCCCCGATAGCGCTAGCTGTAGTTTGGATATACCGATGCGCGAATACGGGCATCACCTGTTCTTTGGCGAAGGCGTTAACCGTCCCAGTCGTACCGAGCAACTTTGGCACATGACCCAGCTGGCACGTTGGGATCACACGCCTTTCCCCAGGAACTGGGTGGAAATTCTAGAACGGGTTTCTCGCGTCCGCGCATTCAGCATCGCAGCACGAGAATTGGGTCTAGTTGATATCAGTTACAATCAAGGCAAAATTAAACTGTTCGATGGCTCTACCTTTAATACTGAAGACCCCATTGCCTATCTCAACAGTCTAGAGATAAAACGCGATTTCAGCATTGCAGAAATTGCGATCGATTTCCGACCTACTGCTGCTTAATAGGAACTAGGGACTAAGGGAAGATGCTTCCTTAGTCCCTAGCCCCTAACCCCTTTCAAATGGCAGATTTAAATTTGAAATCTAAAATCTGAAATCTGCAATACTCTGTCCATCTCACTAAATTAACTGGATCAATGGTTAACCGCCCTCTAAGCTATACAGATAGCAAAACCAGCTACACAACCCGTCGTTCAGCACCAGCTACCAGCAGGCGCGAGGCTTTCCTGTCGATTGAAAATGTCAGCAAAGTTTATCCAACTAAGAATGGCCCTTTCACGGTTCTCAATGGCGTTAACTTGAGGGTAGAAGAAGGGGAGTTTATCTGCGTCATCGGTCACTCTGGGTGTGGCAAATCCACGCTTTTGAACATGGTATCGGGTTTCGCTTTCCCGACTGAAGGTGAAGTGCGACTGCAAGGAAAGCAGATTACCCAACCAGGACCCGACCGGATGGTGGTGTTCCAAAACTATGCCCTATTGCCTTGGCGGACTGCTTTTGAAAATATTTATTTAGCGGTGAATGCGGTTCATCCGAATAAGTCGGAAGCCGAAAAAAGAGACATTGTGCGGAAAAATCTCAAAATGGTGGGATTGGAAGATGCGGCTGAGAAAAAGCCACCGCAAATGTCTGGGGGTATGAGACAGCGGGTTTCTATTGCTCGTGCTTTGTCAATTCGCCCTCAAGTGTTGATTCTCGACGAACCTTTTGGTGCGTTGGACGCGATTACTAAAGAAGAATTGCAGGAAGAATTGCTCAAAATATGGGCAGATCAAAAATGCACCGTGTTGATGATTACCCACGATATCGACGAGGCGCTATTCTTGGCAGATAAGTTGGTGATGATGACCAACGGCCCTGCGGCTAAAATTGGAGAAATTATGGAGATTCCCTTCTCGCGTCCCCGCGATCGCGCCCGCATCATGGAAGATCCAACTTACTATAAGCTGCGTAACCAGGCTTTAGACTTCCTCTACCACCGTTTCGCCCACAGCGACGACTAAGATAATTTAGGTAATGGCGTTCCCAGGCAGAGCCAGGGAACGAGGGTAAATAGGTAATAGGTAATGGGCAAGAAAACCAATTACCTATTACCCATTACCAATTAGCAATCATCAGTAATGCCACACAAAATCATTGCAGAATTATTCAGCAACCGCGTGGGAGTCCTGGCGACCATGCACCAAAAAGAACGGGTGATGGCTCCGATTTTGTCGCGGGAATTAGGAATTACCGTTCTAGTACCAGAAAATTTTGATACGGATAGATTCGGGACTTTTACTAGAGACATAAAACGCGCCGGAAGTCAAGTAGAAGCAGCGAGATTTAAAGCTCTGGCGGCAATTGAAGTGACGGGGGAAGCGATCGCATTCGCCAGCGAGGGTACTTTTGGCCCCCATCCCTTGCTTCCCGGACTTGCTTTAAATCGAGAAATTGTAATTTTTATAGATAAAAAGCACGAAATAGAAATTATCGGTCAGTCAGCTGCTTTAGAAACTAATTTTAATAGTAAAACCGTTCAGAATATCGCTCAAGCCTATGCATTTGCCAAACAAGTAGGCTTTCCGGAACATGGAATCGTTGTGATGGTTAATAAACCATCGGAAAATAAACCTCAAATTATTAAAGGAATTGTCACGGAAGAACAGTTAATTGAAGCTGTAACCTTGGGGTTGAGTCAGTCGCAAGATGGTAGCGTGCAGATTGAGACAGATATGCGCGGGCATTACAATCCGACTCGGATGAAAAATATCGAAAAAGCTACCCTCGATTTGATTGGGAAACTTAACCAACTTTGTCCCCAGTGTTCTTGGCCTGGTTTTGATTTAGTTGACAGGAAAATAGGATTGCCTTGTGGGGTTTGTGGTTTTCCTACTGAAATGACATTGGCTGTTATTTATCAATGCAAAAAATGCGGTTTTGCCAAAGAAAAATTATTTCCAGATGGGAGAGACTCGGCAGATCCAGCACGGTGTTCTTATTGTAATCCTTAGACATTAATCCCTTCCCTCCGGAAGAATTTGTATTGAATGAACCGCGTTAGCATTCCCTCAGCATTGCGGATGCGCAAGAGGGATTCAAGGGTAGCGAATTAGACACGAAGAACGCGTAAGCCTTGCGGCGCGTTAGCGCTAGGAAGAGAAAAGAAGAAGTAGATAAGTAGGTGCATGTAAATAAAGTGAAAATAGTTATATAAAGATAGGGCAGGCAGGATGCCCACCCCACAAAGCTTTCAAATCTCTCTCTTGAGGACGTCGGGTGTTCAGTTTATTTATACCTAACTTAATTGTAGCGAACGCAACAATTGGCAAGCATGGGGAAAATACGACTGAGCAAGCGATATTGTAACAGTTAGCGTTGAGAAATAGCCTGAGAAAAACCATTCGTGACAGGTTAAGAAAGTGGAGATTTTGTCAATGAGTGAATATGCTCAAATAAATTTGAATGAAAATGAGAATATTATCTGTTCGTGGATAGAAAAAGGCAATCAATGATTGCCTTTTTCTATCTTTATGATTATCATTATCATCCAAACAGTAGTACCAGGATCAAGCGAATATTTCAAGGTGAACAGACTCTACTCCAATCTGGTTAGAGACAGCACAGCACAGATGCACTACTTATCAAAAATAGTGGAAGTGTCAAGTACTTCTATGTGTCAAACTAAATTATCTTTAGTTTGACAGTTACACCATGAAAAAGCGAATTTTTCGCCATCCTGACCACGGGAAGCGACACAATACGCCTAGTAAATTTATTATTCTGTCAGTTATACTAACGGAGCAATTTGAACACTTTTTACTAGATTGACTGCTGGTAAATGTACATAATTTTATTAATTGTGGTCATCAATTTAAGTCAATCAAATCTGTATTTTTGGTTAATTTACTACTATTTCTCTAGATTGAGATTGGGTAATTAACTAACTTTTTATTCTCCATCGCTTCGGGTTAGCTAGCTTTAAAGAGAATGATAATCATACAGAGAGGGAAAAGGCAATCTACGATTGCCTTTTCCCTCTCCCCGACCATAAACGATTCTCATTATCATTTAAGTATATTCACTCATTGACAAAAGTTCCACTTTCTTAACCGGGCACGAATGCCCAGGGACAAGAGATGGTGGGCTACGTAGTTAGCGCGTACATTTAGTTCCCCATAGGTAAGGGATTGCTCACCCTCAATGAGTGCAATTGCGTCCCGCTGCTCTGAAACTTGTTGCTCAAACAATTGGTGAACGCAGATATCCGGAAACTCAGCTTGCGTTGCGTTCCAATCAAATAGAATTTGTTGGCGTTCTTTCTCTTGCATGGGGGTAGGGTTCTCTACATGATAAAGCGAGAGACGCTATTAGTTGTTGCAGCTAGCGGCGTGTAGTTTAGTTTAGGGAAGTAATCCTTACAGGTTCCCCTGCGACGGATATCCCAGGTGGCGCAATGGAGCGAACCGCCAAATTCAAAGACATTGCGGAAGGGAATTGGGTAGACATCAAAGCCGTGTTTGTCGAGTAACTCATGAAGCGAATGCTCTTGCTCTTCGCAGATAACCTTCTTGGGGGAGATGCTCAACACATTCATCGCCAACCATTTGCTTGACTGGCAGAACATAGGCATCTCATCGTCGGTGGAAGTGGGGTGGGGGGCTTCGATGAATTGCCAATCGTTGTCTATGAAGAGTTTCTCTTCGCCCGCTTTGATGGGGCGCTCTGGATTCGTTAGCACAACGCCCGGTGCCAACGGGACAAAGGTACAGTCAATGTGGGATGGGAAAAGATCCAGTGGGAAGTGAACATCATGCACGCGGAAGCCACGTGGCTCCAAATGCCGTTTGAGCCAGCGAATCCCTGCACGATTGGTCGTCATGGACTCCTGCACAAAGATATCATGACCAAAGCGGCTACAGTCTGCCGCGTCAAAAATCACCTCATCCTGGGTTATACAGAATTCAAAATCATGCATGCGCTCAAAGCGCTTTTCTAACGACCACTCCCAGAACTCCTCACGATACATCAAGTCATGCATCGTTGGTTTGGGGGCGGCATTCCAGATCATGTACGGATCCTGGTTCCAATACTCATAGACCAGCTTGCGATAGGGCAGATACTCGAAGAAACGCGCTCGCCGTGACATGGTCGCTTCCAGAATCTCATTGCCAAAGGTGATCATCACGTCACGTGGGCAGACTGCACAGTATTGATTCTCCACTTCAAAAAGGGGGGTCTTTACAGGTGTGCCAAAGTTATGTTTTTCGGGTCTGCGTACGGTCACGCCGTGTGATTCCAAGAGAGCCACCAGCCCATTTAACTCCTCGTTGGCTTTCTCTGTGACTTCTTGTTTTTTTGGCCCCTTGGGAAAGGGGAAGATCTTCGCCGCATGTTTGTCGCGTAGTGCCGGACAGCTGCCTGGCTCAGTCGGTTCAAAATAGGCATCATCTGCAATCCCGACTACTATCTCCTCTAGCTCATCCCATTCATTCCAGGCATTAACAATTCTCATTTGCATCCTTAAACACCAACAATTCCAGCTTTGATCGGGGAGCAGTAGGATACTGCCTCGAAGTCCTACGCCTGCCATCATCTTTTTCTCGCTAAATGATGGCGCACCCCTCTCCTACCAACACTGAGGACGACCACTGCGAGGCTCATTCCAGTATCCATACAGCCCCTTCTTGCTCCTGCCAACGAAGGCTAGACCACTCATTAGACCTCTCCAACAAAGAAACTCTCACGCGATCGCTTGAAGATTCTAACAGAGTTTTCTCGCGAAGAAAATGAGTCAACTTCGGGAATATATAGAAAGACACCCCTCGGAAACCCAGAGACTATATTTTTTTATTAAATCTATAATAATGAGAATCAAGTGAATTCCGGTTCTCCAGGACATATTATGCTAAACTATCAGTTAGATGCCAATGTAGTAAAGCTCTTTTAGCAAAATTATCGAAATTTTTAAAGCCGAAAGCACAACGTTTTAAAACTTTTAAGCGATTATTTATTCCTTCAACCATAGCAGTCGTTTTCTGCTCAAAGTAACCGACTATTTCTGCAAACCAGTTTTTGATCGTTTTTACTGTTTTTGGTAAAAAAGGTGTAGCTTTTAACAGCCAATATGCTAATTTTAAAGTGCCTTCACCTAAATTATTAATTTGCTAAAAAATATGTTCTTCAGTACCTAATATGCTAAAAAATTAGTGATTTTTCAAAATCACTATAAACGATTGTGTATAAAAATTGATAAAAGCCTTGCTATACTTGACATCTGTAATCAATTTATAATTGATTGAAATTAGACAAAATAGTATGTTTGGGTAAAAATTGATTTATGGACTCGAAATACGGAACCAAACTTATGACAGAACTCCTAAATCTTGAGCAGTTAAAAGTAACTTCTTATCGTCAGCATTTAGGTATTGGAATAATTTTACAGGTTGAGTCATTAAAATCATATAGTATTTGTCAACATTGTGGGACAAAGAGCCATCGGCTACAGCAAAATAATCGGTATTTAGTTAAAGATTTGCCATTGAGTGGTCAACGTGTATATCTGGAAGTAAATCGACGACAATTTAAGTGGGAAAAATGTCGAAAACCATTCAGCGAAGACCTAGATTTTGTCAAGAAAATCAGAAATTATACTAAAGGATTAGCTGACGAAATTGTCAGAAAGATTTTAGATAATGATATCAAGAGTGTTGCAGAAAGAAGTCATGTAACGACAGAAGAAATTGAAACAACGATCAAAGATATATCTGGAGAAACTTTAAATTCAAAACCATCAAAATTAAAACGGTTAGGAATTGATGAAATAGCCATGGTAAAAGGACAAGGGAATTACTGTGCGGTTTTCATCGATTTGGACAAATCCAAGTTAGTCGCAATCATCAATGAACGTACACAAGCAAAAATCAGGTAAGTACTTACACAGTGGGGAACAGAGGTTTTAGAAAAAATCGAGGAAGTCAGTATAGATTTGTGGAAACCTTATAAAACACTTGTAGAAGAGTTGATGCCCAACGATCGGGTTGTAGCCGATAGATTTCATGTAATGAAACAGGTAAATGATGAATTAGAACGACAAAGAAAACACGATAAAGTTAGCGCAAAAAAACATCATAATAAATTGGTAAACTCAAAAATGTTATCAGGAATTACTCAAAGTAAATCCGCTTTAATTAAAAATGAATCAAGTTTAAATGAGCAACAAAAAATCAAGCTGGATCGGGGAAAAAAAGTTTATCCTGTTTTAGGAAAAATGCATGTACTTAAAGAACAGTTGCGGGCAATCTTCCAAGAAAGCACAGATTGGATGATAGCCTTATTTAATTTAGGGGATTGGTTAAATAAGGCTGCAAAATATTTTCCAAAAACTCAGAAAACTATCCGGCGATGGTTAGATGAAATCCTTGCTTATTTTGACCACAGAACTACTCAGGGTATAGTCGAGGGCATTAACAATAAAATCAAACTGATTAAACGGTCTGCTTATGGATTTAAAAACTTTGATAATTTCCGAGTTAGATGTTTATTACATTGGCATTTTAATTGTTAGTTTGGCATAACAGGTACTGAAGAACCCTATTTTCCGCCAAGTTTTAACCTTAGTTACCCTCGCAGACTTTTATCAAATCGCAGACGAACTAGACAAAACCACAATTCTGCCATTTCGCTGCATTACCTTTGCGGCGATTTCCCGCCGAGAAGCCGAAGCTGCTAAGATTTTACTGCCGCTTTTAGTTATGGCGATCGCTAAAGACTACACTTTCCAAGAAACCTTATTAAGTGCCGCCAACTCCGCACCTCGTCACCAAGGAGAAACCGCCTGGGAAATCGCCGTCACCCTCCTAGAAAAGGTTGGTGTAGAATTAGTCAATCGAGCCACAGAAATTACCGTCGAACTGCTGTTAAGATGCGATAATTCTGCCAGCTGGCATTTTAATAGAGCTTTACAAGCAATTAAAAATAGAAGCCCCGCCAGCGAACATAACCCCCAAGAAAGCTATCATATTTGGGGAAAGTTTATCGGTTACTACGCCGAAAAACGGCTAAAATTACGCGATCGCACCATCGATATAGATATTTTAGCCAGTCTGAAAGAACATTATTTCTTATTCGGCAGTCAGATTAGAGCTACCGCATTCGTGCCAGGTTAAGAAAGTGGAACTTTTGTCAATGAGTGAATATGCTCAAAATACTTTCGATGAAAATGAGAATCTTCTGTGGTCGGGGAGAGGGAAAAGGCAATCTCCGATTGCCTTTTCCCTCTCTGTATGATTATCATTCTCACTCAAATAGCACTACCAGGCGCAAGCAAGCATTTCAGGGTGAACAGACCTGACTCTAATCAGCTCAGAGAAGGCACAGTACACATGCACCGCTTTTTCTTTCATGTGGAAGTGTCAGGCACTTCCATATGTCAAACTAAATCATCTTTAGTTGGAAAGTTAAACCATGAAAAAGCGAATTTATCGCCATCGGGACCACGGGAAGCGACATAATACACCCAGCCCAAATAACCAAGTTATCGCCGCACATCTAGAACAATTACTAACACCAGCGATTTTCAACCAACAAGAACAGTTGACCAGTTCGCTAGTTGCTGAATTATCACCTTCCCAGCAGCAGATCGAGTGTCAGTTAAGGGCAGATGGTGCGATCGCATTTTATTTCAGTGCTGGAGAAAATCAGGTAGCCACTTACACTAAACCCCGAATTGAGCCAGACGGCAATGGGGTTGTTCTTGAACGATGGCGCGTTGAGGGTAAAGAAGCACCCGAAGAGCTTGCACCCGCGGCGATGGCACAAGTGGGGCACATCTTGAGCTTGGGCGATCTCGCCAATCGCGGCACAAGGTTTCACAATAAAGAACGGGAAGCGCGGAAGCCCCCGTACTTCAGTCGGGGGAGGAAGCGCGACACGAGCGAATTTATTCGCCGTCAATCATGATGTCGTTGATTTTCTATATACATCTTAATGGTTTCGCTACTGACGTTACCCGCCGCCCTTGACAAAATAGGATCTAGTCTACAGCGAGGGCAGTTTTAGTAAGTGAGGAAATTCTTGCCTGAGATAACGAGAACTTCTGCCTTTAATTGCCTTAGCTATTTGTTTAGCTGAGGTGTCTGGTTGTGCATTAACGAACAAATGTACGCGATCGGGCATTATTTCCAAGGCGATAATCCGCCAATCATGCTCCTTGCACGTATCCCAGATTATCTCCCGAAGTCGTTTCTCTACATCTCCAACTAGAACCTTTTTTCTACGGGCAGGTATCCAGACCAGATGGTAGTTGATCGGGGATACCGTGTGATTTTTGTGTATATACTGTTGCATTTCCCTAAAAACCTTGTTATGATATCTGTAGATAATTATAGCCCTATCAACGGCAACAGGTCTAACAGTGATATTAAGCTACGTCTACAAGCTACGTCCAAACGAGGAGCAATCCGCCAAGATGGATAATTGGCTTGATATGTTGCGTAGCCATTATAACTGGTGTATAGCGGATAGGATAGATAATTACTACCAACAGTTCATACAAGGAGAGTATTGCGATCTAAAGACTAAGGCAGTTGCTTATCCTCTAACTTCATGTGTGGTTAGAGGTGGTGCTACTGGTTATCCTTGGACGGGAGCAGGTAAAAAACGCAATGCGGGAAAAATACAAGATGCCGAACTACCAATCTTGAAAAAAGCTAGACCCTGGTATGCTTTGATCGACTCTGATGTATTACAGCGAAATATTGCTAGGTTAGATACTGCCTATAAGAACTTCTTTGAAGGTAGAGGTTTTCCTAAGTTTAAGAACCGTAGTAATTTCAGGTCATTTGAATATAAGCCAGGAAGAGTAATATTTAATTTTGACAAGTCTAGGGTATATCTTCCTGGTATAGGGGAGATGAAATACTTTAACTCTCGCTCAATACCAGATGGTTTTAATATCCGCACGATTACCATTCGACGCCAACAGCAAGGGTGGTATATGAGCGTGAGGCTTGAAAACAAGTCAGTACCGGAATTATCTCCTAAACCACTGACAGAGGTTAATACTGCGGTGGGATTGGATTTAGGGTTAATCAAATTAGTACATTGCTCGGACGGCTCTGTGTTAGATAACCCCAAATTTAGTACCAATAAGAAAACGCGACAGTTACTAAAAGTCAGGCAACGTCGCATCAACAGGAAGAAGAAGGGGAGTAAAAACAGGAGTAAGGCAGTTGCGCGAGTTGCTAAGTTACACCAAAAAATAGTGGATAGACGCTCTGCCCATCAATGGAAACTAGCTCATAAAGTAGCTAACAAGGCAGATTGTATTATTGCTGAAGACTTGAACATACAAGGGATGAAATCGAGATGTAAGGTAAAGAAAGATGAGAAAACAGGACAGTACCTCAAAAATGGACAATCGCGCAAGCAAGGATTAAATCGGGCTATCTCTGATGCGGCTTGGGGAGAATTGATCTCTAAAATTGAGTACGTTACTGCAAAGCGAGGAAAGATTTTAGTCAAAGTAGATCCCAAGCATACCAGTCAGACTTGTGGTGCTTGCGGTCATGTCGATAAAGCTAGTCGGGACAGAGAAAAGTTTATCTGTACTAACTGTGGCTTTTTCAGTCATGCTGATATTAATGCTGCTCAGAATATCAAGCTCATAGGTATTAAGCAGTATGGTTTAAATATTAAAAAGGTACCCAGGGACTCTGGGAAACCCAAGGAACCAATTCAGTTAAAGCTGAACTTGGATGTTCTTGAAACGCCCTCTCCTGAATCAACAGGAGTTAGAAGGAGACAACATTGTACTCGTAGGAGTGAACGCAATGTGCCAGGGAACCAAATTGGAGAACAGTTAGCGCTGTTCGATATGGATATATTAGGTAGTTCCAATTCTGCCTAGTAGAATCCCCCGATTTCTAATCGGGGGAGTGTCAAATCCAACAGATTGATATTGCAGCAGGTAAGGCTACAGTGCAAGCTACCGCGCGCATCGAGCAATTTCCATCTGCGTGAATTACCCCCGCTATACTCGCTCATACCCACAACTCTGTTTTTAAACGAACCGCCATAGACGCGCCAGCGGCTTCCCGTAGGGTAGACGCCAAGAACGCCAAGACGAAGAGAGAGAATCACAAGAACGCCAAGACGAAGAGAGAGAATCACAAGATCGCCAAGACGAAGAGAGAGAATCAAGGGGGCAATCGTATTTAGCATCACTCTGGGATTTAAAGCGACTCATTCATTGGATAGAGAAGTACTGGCGATATCACACCTCATTGGTTAGAAGTAAAAAATCGTCTTGCTATCTAGGATGAATTCAGAAGCAACAGTTAAAGATCGAGAAATTATCATGAGCGATCGCACCAATTCCCAAGAGCCACAATCCACCACTAATACTAGCGGTAATCAAGATATCGAACCGCAAGATCCACAACCAGAATCCGGGTTTGTCGATCGCCAAGAACTGATGGAAATTCGCCAAAGTTCCCCACTCAATCCACGAGTGAACGACAAAGCTGAAGCTAACCAGGAAGAAGCCTGATCGTATCAGCTTTGGTTGATTACCCATAATTAGGAGTAGGGAAGGTGATTAACGTTATCTGTTTGTCGGAAATATTTATTATGCCGTGCCCCTACTCGTATGATTGGAGGGTTTTACCCAAAGCGTTTGATTTTAAACGAATTGTATTTATAAACCCGCCGCGCCGTGGGATGGCGATGCCAGCGGACACAATCTCAAAATTAATTTGGATAACCTTAAAAAAATGACTCATTTTGGTATTATCTGTCCTCCCTATCCAGGGCATTTGAATCCGTTGTCTGCACTCGGACGAGAATTACAATCTTGCGGGCATCAAGTTACATTTCTGCAAATTCCCGATCTGGAATTAAAGGTGCGATCCGAAGGTTTGAATTTCTATCCGATTGGGGAATCTACCTATCAACCGGGAACGATGGCGCAAACCTTCATCGAACTGGCGAAATTAAGCGAGTTGAAAGCGTTGCAGTATTCGGTGAAATTCTGTCAGGAAATGGCAGAAACGATTTGTCGGGATGCGCCAAAAGCGATCGCAGATATCGGCATCGAAGCGTTGTTAGTCGATCAGCTGGAAATTGTCGGTGAAACCGTTGCAGAAGGACTGGGATTGCCGTTTATCTGCATTTCTTCGGGGCAGGCTATTCATCGTCGCCCAGATGTGCCGCCGTTCTTCACCCCCTGGAGTTACCAAGATGTCCTGTGGGCGAGGTTGCGGAATCAAGCAGCATACTACCTGCTAGATCGGGGTTGTCAGCCGATTTTGCAAGTTATTAACGAGTATCGGCAAAAGTGGAAGTTGCCTCCCTACCATCACATCTACGCTTCTAATGCGCGATTTGCCCATATAAGTCAGCAGGTAGCGGCTTTTGATTTTCCCATCCCCAATTTACCCAAGCACTTGCATTACGTTGGACCGCTGCGGAATGCTTCTGGCAAATCCGTTTCTTTCCCGTTTGACCAACTAACCGGACAACCTTTGATCTATGCTTCGCTTGGGAGCGTGCAAAACACCAAACGCGATGTTTTTCGCTGCATTGCGGCTGCTTGCGAAGGATTGGATGTGCAACTGGTAATTACCCACGGAGGCGGGATGGATGCAACAGGTGTGGCAGAACTTCCCGGAAATCCCTTGGTGGTTGAATATGCTCCCCAACTCGAAGTACTTTCAAGAGCGAGTTTAACGATTACCCACGCCGGACTAAACACGGTTCTCGATTCCCTCAGTCATGGAGTCCCCCTGGTGGCGATTCCGATTACGTTTGAGCAACCGGGAAATGCGGCGCGCATTCGCCAGACGGGTACCGGCGAGGTGATTCCCGTATCGCGCTTGAGTGAAATTCAATTGCGCCAGACAATTGAGCGGGTATTAACTCAAGAGTCTTATTGGCACAATGCCCAGAAGATTAAGAGTGCGATCGCTCAGTCTGGCGGAGTAAAAAAAGCTGCCACCATCATCGAACAATCTCTCAAGTCTGAGTCAAATCAGCTATCCGCCGCTTACGGATGATTGGCAATTGCCACCAGGGAACCTCAGGATACTCATGGTGTTCCTCGTGATAGCCAAAATGATAGCAGGTAATAAACGACCAGAACGTTGAGAGGGAATTACTCTGGCAACGGTGAGGATTTGTATATCCTCCGTCTTCCGGTGTGGCAGAAAAGTCCCGCAGTAAAACAACTGGAGCGAACTTAAAAGTGATGGAATTACCCAAAATAAAAACATATTTTGTTCGGCGAAAATCGAAAAATGTTGCAGCAAGTTAAAGATGATCGATAATCCGTCAAGCATCGCATTAAAGGCAGTTTCCCCTAAAATGCGGTGAGCCGCCGTCGTCGGATGAATCCCATCCCAGAACAAAAACTGGTCTGAATTACCACAGGCACCAGATCCAGAGAAACACGCAGCGATGATGTCAATAAAACTACAACCATGAAAAAAACCAGGAGCGTGAGTCCTGCTGCTAAAAACCAGTTTTTTGCTTTCATCAAACTCTTCTGCAAACCGTTATTAATGGTTCTAGTTTTGAGCAGAGATTGAGCCTGCAAGAAGATCGCTTCTCTAAGCTAACAAGCCGACTTAAGCACTGGTGAGCAAAACCGAAGAAAAAAAGGTGCGGATTTTGCCAATCGTCGCCAAGTTCTACAATGTAGGGTGCATCCTTAGCCGTGTACGGCACCGTCACCACTATATATGGAGTGGCGACGTCAGTCCTGTTGTTCGTTACAAGTTACCAAGAATCAGAAAAATTCCAATCTTCTGTATCTCCGATTTCTTCTAAGTTACTCTGTTGAATTAAAGCCTCATATTCTCCCGAATCAACCCATTTCAATAACTCACTAGCTCGCATGATTGCCCAAGAAAACCTGTATTCCATAAAACTCAACATTTTGGCGATCTTATCGAGATTATTAAAGCTTTCGGAGGAAAACTCGCGAGCTTGGTCAATAAAATCTTCAACGATTTCAGTTGACAAGTATTCCCTCGGTAAACCAGCGATTTTCATCAGTGCGGTAGTTGCCACTTCCACATCCTGACAAGCCAGCAAACCGGCGCGATCGCTAGTGAATTTCGCCATCATCAACCAATTGTACAAAGCCAGTTCCACTCCACTCGCTAACAAGCCACCTAAACCCAAGGTAGTATTGCTTAAAAACGTTTTTAAACTCGGCAGAATAATCGCCGTTTGGTGGTATAGTAAATGCCGACTTTTAATGTGAGCCACTTCTTGTCCCAAAACGTAAAGCAACTCCTCGTGGGAGAGCCATTCCATACCCTCTAAATTGATGCTGACGAGGGGTTTTTCCACACCAATGGTGTAGGTTTGAATGTAACCCGTTCCTCGACACAGGTAAAATTCGGGGACTGGGGAAACATCAAGAATTTGGCAGGTTTCTACAAATGATTTATGCAGGTAAGGAAAATTGCGGGGTGTGACTCTTATGTCATTACCAAGGAATTGCAGTCTGAGTAAGCGATCTATGCCGTACTCGTTAATTTTCTTGAGCAGCAAAGAAACACCGGGCATTTTTTCCAAGGAAGCTAGGGCTTTGCGATCGAAGGGGTGTTCGTAGGCTTCTGATCTTAGTCCTGTTAATACTTTTTGCTCCATGAGTTTTGCTCTTCCCAAGTTGTATAGGACTTACGCACATATTCCCGGTTTCTACAAAACATTGTTGGTTTGGCAACCAGATATCAAGGTCGAAACCGGGTTTCTGGCCTCGAGCTGCGTCAGTCCAGTTGTACAAACTACATTAGCAAAAATTTGTCTATTTTGATCCACTCAGTTTTTATAAAATTTTTCAAGCACTGCTGCGACATCGGGGGGAATCGTAGTGAAATGAATGGTAAAACAATCTTTGTTAACCGCCGATTGTTCTAATACTTTAGCATAAATATCGCTACTGGCTTCATTTAATAAATTTAGCTTGAGATTGGTCTAGGGTGGCTCTAAACGTTCTGAACGAATTTCAGCAGAATTAGCTGAGAGTTTGACTAAACTTCCCTTGAATGTTGCTCGCTCAACCTGCTTGCCATCTATAACCGTATATTGAACGGTAATTTCTTGTTTTAGTAAAATTAAATTTTCTTCTTGACGGGTCAAAAATATATTGCGCTCGCCGCCAATTCCTGCCACATCATAAAGGGGGATAGGTTCGTGAAATCCTTTGGGTTGAACCTGGATTTGTTTATCGATTTTCAGAATATATCCAACGTCTTTAAGGGTTGATTCGGAAATCAAAATTTGACCGCCTACGGTATAAGACTCGATTCTGGCTGCTAAATTAACGTGACTTCCTATTACACTATACTTAGCATGTTTTTGCGATCCAATATTTCCGACTACTGCTTCACCCGTGTTCAAACCAATTCCCATTGCTAATTTGGGCAAACATAAAGAGGTATTTTTTTCGTTAACAGAATCCATTGCTAATTGCATTGCGACAGCGCAAGCGACTGCCCTTTCAGCATCGTCTTCTCGCTGAGTTGGCGCGCCAAAAATCACTAAAATTCCATCGCCGATAAACGCATCAATTGTGCCTTGGTAACTGGTAATAATATCTACCATTACCCCCAAATAAATGTTTAACATCGAAACGACTGTTTCCGGTGACAAGCGTTCCGATATGGCTGAAAATCCCCGTAAATCTGACATTAAAATAGTGACTTTTTTTCTTTCTCCTCCCAACTTGAATCCTGCGGGGGAATCAAGTAGATTGGCGACGACTTCATCGGTGAGATATCGCCCGAAAGTTTTGCGAATTTCTCCCGCAGTGCGTGGGATGTAAGCAGTGATAGCAATACCAGAACAGAAGAAAGCGATCGCAGGTGGTACAACGGGTATCCAAACTCCTTGCAATAGATCCAGATAACCAATACCAAAAAGACTGCCGCCAGCTAAAATATAACTGGCGACAATGGGGGCTGAAAATTTAGCCACGCCACCCAGGTATCGCGCTTGCCAACTTAATATTGCACCCAACAAAGACCAACCAAAAATACACCAATACTCCAACGAATCTGGCAAACTTTTAATTAAAGGACGCCCATCTAACGCTGCACTGATAATTTGACTGGTTATATTGGCATGAATTTCAACACCGGAAGTGCGCGTGGGGATACTATATGGGGTAGAGAAGAAATCCTTTTGGCTTTGGGCGATCGCGCCAATTAAAACAATGCGATCGCGCAGCAAATCCGGCGGGTTCCGGTTCTCCAATACATCCATTATCGATACTGTCTTAAAGCTTTTTTGCGGCCCGCGATAATTGATTAAAATCTGATAGCCACCATCATCGGCATTGACATAGCCGCCATCGTTTTTTTCAAAGTTAGCAAATACCGCTTCACCCAATTGCAAATAATTCGGATTAACTTTCGCAGCTTTTGGTTCAATTACTCTATTTTTCAGGTAAATTAAAGCCAGTCTCAATCCCAAACTTTCTATCGTATTGCCATCTTTTGGCGTCAAATATAAAAAACCTCGACGCAGCTTGAGGTCTGCATCCAATAAAACATCATTGGCACTGACTTGACCGCGCTGCAAGAGTTGGGGGGGTGGGTTAACCGCAGGGCCATTGGCATCTCCCAAGACTTTTTTAATCCCAATTAAATTGGGTGTCGTTTCATACACCCTAACTAGCTGCTGATGTCCGGGTTCCTCTGGCAAATCTCGGTATAAATCTAAGGCGATAGCGATTGCCTGCTGCTGTTTAATTTTTTGGAGTAATTGAGCTAATAATAGATCGGGAACTATACCCCGCCCAACTTTTTGCAAATCTGATTCTGTAATTCCAACGATAACGATGCGATCGTCAGGAGGTTCTTTTGGACGCAGGCGCAGAAATTGATCGTAACTCGCCCATTCCAAGGGTTGCAAAAAGCCTGCCAAGCGCAAGGCTATAACCAACGCCGCCACACTGGGGGCAGCAATTAATACCCCCCGCCATTCCCAAATTTGCCGTTTCAGCTTCGCCCACATACAACCGTAGCTTGAGGCACAATTCTATTAAAGCTTACGGATGCCCGGTTTTGCAGCAGAAAGGAGAACGATTGATGGCGGTGATGGGGAAGCGATCGCCTGAAGCGTTTGGGTTATCAAAAGACTTTTGAAATCCCCATAACATCAAGATATTGTTTAGTAACAGATGCCAAAGTAAACTGCTCTAACCAACCAGGAGCGACAGACTTAGAATTCCCAGACAATACCCTCAAAATTGCCTGCGCCATTGCTTCGCTATCTCCAACCGATACCAACTCACCGTACTTCCCATTGTCGAGAATTTCTGCTGGACCATGGGGACAGTTCGTCGAAACTACTGGCGTACCCAATGCTAAAGATTCAACAATAACGTTACCAAAACCTTCCCAAGCAGAGGATAAAACAAAAACACGCGCTCGCGCCATGTAAGCATAGGGATTATCTACAAAACCGAGAAAACCAACATCATCCTTTAACCCTAACTCGCGTACCAGATTATTGAGTTGCTGGCGATCCTTGCCATTTCCTAAAATAACTAACCGCGCCGGAAGCACTTTTCTGACAATCGCAAACGCTCGAATTAGACTAGGAAAATCTTTCTGTTCTTCCAATCTTCCTGCGCCGATAATAACGGGAGGTTGTCCGGTAGCAAACCAAGGATGGTCTATAGCTAGATGAGATTTCTCAAATAATTCGGGAGTAATAATGGGATTGTAAATCGTTCGGATGCGCTGTTCGGGAAGATGGGTGACTTTGGCTAAATCTTTGGCAACGCCGCGAGATACTGCCACAATACCATCAGCCCAAGAATAAAACAGCCGCGACAAAATAGGTGCCAAGCGATCGCTGCGGCGGTTTCGTGAATGAATGGAAAGTGTATTTTGTTCGCAGACAAAAACCCGCGTGGAGGTTCCAGAAAGACGCTTTGCCCACAGGGCAATTTCGTTGTTATAGTGCAAGGCAGAAAGGAGAACACTGGGTTTTTCCTGTCGCAAATAACCCGCCAGTTTCGGCAAACCTTCTAGCATCCGAGGGGCTTTTAAACCTACAATTCTAACTTGAGGCGGTACTTGTTTCATGAAAGGTCCATCAACGGTATTCATGACCAAATCTACTTTTAGCCCCTGGTCAACAAAGCCGTGCATTAAATTCACCATAGCTTTTTCAGCACCGCCACCATAAAGTAGACGCAGGTAAATGGCTATATCTGGTGTATTGTTAGACATGGTTATCATTCTTCGGCTTGACTATTGTTGTGGTAAAAGCAGAAAGGAGAAGTTTGATTGTAGGTTGGGTTTCGTATCCTCAACCCAACTTACGGGAGAGGCTTTGTTTCTAAGGGTTCCACGAGCAATCAGCCATTACCAATTACCCATTACCCAATACCCATTAGCTGAAGATACTGTTGGGTGCTAGTTGCTAACGCGAACTGTTCCAGCCACGATGAATCGACAGATTTAGAGTCACCTGACAATACCTTTAAAATCGCTTTTGCCATAGCTTCACTATCGCCGACGGCAACCAATTCGCCGTATTTGCCGTTCTCGAGAATTTCTGCCGGACCATTCGGACAATCTGTTGAAACAACAGGAGTTCCCACCGCCATTGCTTCTATAATTACAGTAGGCAAACCCTCGCGATAGGAAGACAAAACAAACGCAGCAGATCGCTCCAGGTAAGCATAGGGATTGCTTACAAAACCGGGTATTGTCACATCATTTTCTAAGCCCAACTCGCGGATTAAACCGTTGAGTTTAGACTGTTCTTTTCCCTCTCCCAAAATCACCAATCGAGCGGTTTTTACTCGTTTTACTAATGCAAATGCCCGAATCAGAGTGGGAAAATCTTTTTCCTGAGTTAATCTGCCCACACCGAGAATAACTGGAACTTCTCCAGGTTGAAACCAAGGATGTTCGACGGGTGCTTTTGCTTTTGACAGTACGCTTTCATCAATGACGGGGTTGTAGATAGTTTTAACTGCACCCGGTTTCAGTCGCAAATAAGTTTCTAACTCTTGCGCTAACCCTTTGGATACCGCTACAACTGCATCCGCACGGGGATAAAACCAGCGCCGCAAAATCGGCAATAATTCCTCGCGCACTCCATAATGTTTCTGGCGTTTATCGTAAGTTATTGAAAATGAGGTATGTTCGACTAAAATTAAATTCACGGGAGACAACGCCAGAGTTTTTGCCATCCCCGCCACCACATTAAAGACATTGAAGTGAGACACTAATGCCTGTGGCTTTTCGTTCCTTAAATAACGCGCTAAAGGCAAGGTGACTCGACTGGCGCTAGAGATTCTATCCTCAATTGGTGTTTGGAAATCGATAACTCGCACTCCCGATGGAATTTCGTTTAAATAAGCTCCTTTGCCTGATGCGACGACGACATCTAAGGCAATACCCAGTTGGTGAAGCTGCTTGATTAAGTTGATGGCAACTCGCTGCAATCCACTTGGTTGAAAGCTGGGGAGGAGAAACGTGATGAGTTTGGCTCTGTGCGACATATAGTTGTTGTTTACAAAAGGAATAATTAGTACGAGCTAATATTGTTTGGCGCTATCTCAGTAAGTATATTTGTTATTTTTTATACTATATTTTTTTTATACTGAGTAAACTTGTACAGTCATTAATAATTAAACCTTACCTAAATCTCAACGTCAAGTCAAAACAAATATTTTTATTTTGGGAAAAGTGGTGCTAAACTGGAAACCAGTTAGAAAGGATATGAAGATTGAAAATTGTTAAGAATATTCGTGTCTTTAGGCTGGATAGTGTCAATTATAAATCCACAATTCCCACTAGCGGTGGAGCCAGAGTGAAGAAGATGGCATCTGCTTTAATCGCAAATAAATCCACGGGTACGCCTTGCCGCGTCATACCGCAGGCGAGTTTTAACACCCGTTCCAATCCACCCCTACCCAGGTTGCCGAGAAATACACTTATCCAAAAACTCTTGTGGGGTGGGCATCCTGCCTGCCCTTGAGGTTGTTTTCTGGAGAGATATAATAGAGGAACTCGCTCTGAGTATTTTTGTGCGATCGCCTGTCAATAATGTTCAAAAGGTTGTTTTATCATGCAGGATATCAAGCTAGAGAAAATTAAAAACAAATTAGCGTTATCGATCTACAAGCTATCACCAGAACTGCTGAATTGGCTCGAGAGAAAGCGATTTTTTAAAAGGTCTTTACCCGATCTAATTAAGAATCCTCAGTGGTCGATTGGCATTTATGTCGGTCAATCACCTTTGAAATTTATGGCTGCCAAAAATGTCAAAAATCCAGTGTTAGAATGTCACGATGTTTCAGATGTCACCGCCGAGTTAGTTGCCGATCCTTTCATGGTAAAAGTCGAGCAAACCTGGTATATGTTTTTTGAAATTTACAATCAGCAAACTCGCAAAGGGGAAATTGGACTAGCCGTTAGCCAGGATGCGGTGAAATGGGACTATCAACAAATTGTGCTAGCTGAAAAATTTCACTTATCTTATCCATATGTTTTTGTTTGGATGAATGAATACTACATGATTCCCGAAACTGGTGAAGCCAAATCGATTCGACTATATAAAGCCTCTAAGTTTCCCACCCATTGGACTTTTGTAGACAATCTAGTAAGCGGTTCAGTGTTTTTAGATCCTTCAATTTTTCGTTACGATAATCGATGGTGGTTATTTGTAGAAACTAATCCCCACGCCAAATACGATACACTTCGCCTATATTATGCTGATGAACTCACAGGTCCCTGGATCGAACATCCAAAGAGTCCCATTATCAACGGGAATCCACATATTGCCAGACCCGCTGGCAGAGTCGTGGTGATGCATGACAGAATTATTCGCTATACCCAGGATTGTTACCCCTTCTATGGGATGCAGGTGAGAGCATTTGAAATTACCGAACTTACTCCTACAAATTATCAAGAAAAAGAAGTCGAAGGAGCGTCAGTGCTAACTCCCTCGCCAACTGGTTTTGGTTGGAACGGCGGTGGTATGCACCACATCGATCCTCACCTGAATGAAGATGGTACGTGGATAGCTTGTGTAGATGGTTGGGTCTAAGCTAATTCTCGCTATTAACGCAAGTTGCTAGTTATAAACAAGCGCGTTGCAAGCTTGCTAATTGCTAATTGCTAATATAGGATTTTTACCAATCTCGCCATTAGCCTCGTTTCCACGGATCTGCCTGGGAACGCCATTAGCCGCGCACAGAGAGATAACTAGCAACTTGAGTTATTAGAGCGAGTACTTGCTCGTCGATCTACACCCAAAACATCCAAATAATTTTGGATAGAAGTTTCTAAGGTAAACTGGTTCAACCAAGCTGAATCAACAAACTTAGAATTCCCAGACAACACTTTCAAAATCGCCTGTGCCATTGCATCAGCATCCCCAACCGGCACTAATTCCCCGTATTTCCCATTATCCAAAATCTCTGCAGGTCCACTTTTACAGTTAGTCGAAACTACCTGCAATCCCAACGCCAACGCTTCAATTAAAACTGTAGGCAAACCCTCCCAAGCTGAAGATAAAACAAACAGAGATGCTCGCTTCATATAAGGAAAGGGATTCTTCACAAATCCCACCCATTCTATATCTTTTTCAACTCCCAGCTCTCGCGATAGTGCTTCTAGTTTTTGTTGCTCTCTTCCACTTCCCAACATCATTAATCGAACGGGTTTTACCTGGCGTACTTTGGCAAACGCTCGAATTAAAGTTGGGAAATCTTTCTGCGCTACAAATCTTCCCATTCCCAATATCACCGGCGGTTCCCCTTCAGCAAACCAAGGGTGATTTAAAGGTGCTTCTGCTTGTTCTTTTAACCCAGGAGTAATCACCGGGTTGTAAATCGTTCGCATTCCTTTTAAAGGTAAGCCAGAGATACTCGACAAATCCTCAGCCACGCCGCGAGAAACGGTGACAATCTCATCCGCCCAAGGATAAAATAACCGTGCCGCTAGAGGCGCTACACGGGAAGAAACCTGTTCTACCCGTAAAGCTTCCACGGAAAGAGTGGTATGTTCCGATACCACAACGCGAGTCGGAACCCTAGCGATATGTTTGGCTAAAATTGCTATTTCATTTGGGTAATGACCTGCTGAAAGCAGTGCTGTGAGGCGTTCGTTTTTCAGGTAGCGGATTAACTTGGGAAGACTGGTTGTGCATTGGAGACTGGTGGGGAATTTGAACGAACGATTCTTGTCAATTTCCTTGGTCTGTAAATCCACTATTCGCACAGAGGGCGGTACTTGGGGCAAAAAGATTCCTTCTGCTTTAATTAACACTAAATCTACTTGTACGCCTTGTTGCGCCATGCCGCAAGCTACATTTAACATAATCCTTTCGACACCACCACCGTTAAGGTTACGGAGAAAAAGGGCAACCTGCGGTTGGGATTGAGGTGTCGCGAAAAATGTTGGGTGCGATTGCCGTTGAGTAATGTTCAATGTTAATTACCTTCTATAAATCTGGGTTAATAGTCTTTTTCGGCGAGGCTTCATCGAGAGTTTATTCTGCTTGAATGCAACTGTGAAACTCTCAAATCCCTGAAGCTGCGGACTCGCTGGCTCTGATGAATAGCACCCTCGCTCAACAGATAGCATACACTTTTATGGATTGCATGAGTAGTTTTACTGTATCGATCGTTACTTACGTCTTTTGAATACGGAAACTGTAATAAAGGCAGATGCAGAAAAATGAGAAAGCAATAAGCCGGAAACAATTTATGAAGTTTTTATTTGCTGCGGAAGTACCCTAGTTTATAAAGCTTTTGTCAAGCTCAAATAGCCAAAACATAATATCACGTTCGCTGCTGTCTCATGAAGACCCCTGATATGGGGGTGAGTAGGCGGTTGCCGATCCCCCCAACCCCCCTTAAAAAGGGGGGCTTTAGGTAAAAATTATCACAAATTCCCTGCCAAAATTGACATTGCAGTCTGCAACGCCGGGAACAGTTTGGATGGCTTTCTCGATATTGGTAGCGCCAGCAGCGCACCCCATGCCTTGCAATTGCAATTGAAATGTTTTCATGGTAAATTTCGCTCCATAATTTGCCAATGGGTGATGGGTCAAAGGTGAGGCTTTTGTTATGGCGATCGCTCGACTTCCCTGGCGTCAACTGCATCGCATCCTAGCACCCGTGATGCTAGTGCCAATTTTGCTGACTTTAACCACGGGTTCCCTCTATCAAATGGCACTATTGGCAGGGATGGGAGCGGAATTTTTGTGGTTAAAGAAGTTACACGTGGGTGACTTTGGCATCCTCAATCTGACGGCGATTTATCCGTTCCTCAATGCTCTAGGCTTGTTAGTAATGGCAATTACGGGGATTTGGCTGTGGTTTGGGATCAAACGCCAACGTTCTTAGGTGACGGGATAACCAGCAGATGCAATCGCTTTCCGAATCGGAGCGCTCACCTCCCCCCAACCGCGATCGCCCCTTTCCCCCATCCAAAGCCACAAAACCCGTTAACAGGTTTCCTCGCCAAGAGCGATCGTCTGGGAAAAACTTGGTAACGGGTTTATGATTCTGGGGAAAATGGCGCGATCTCTCACCGCCCAAAAAAAACTCGCCCAGCAGCGTGCGCGGTAAGCCAAGTCGAAAATGGCAAACGGCTACTCCAGGTGCTTGTCAATTAAAGCAATGAGTTTAGCTATGCTTTGCTGTTCTTCTAAAAGCAGTTCTTTGATCTGGCGCATCTGTTCCCGGTTTGGCGGACGGTGTACCAAATCATCAACGAAGTCCGCTATAGGAGATTTTCGTCTAGGGCGACCCAAAGCGAATTCAGCAGCCAATTTCTTTTGGCGATCTAAAGCCAGTTTGGATCTCTCGATTCGCGCCCGGGTTCGGGCTGTTAAAATTTTGAGCTAATTTCCCATTTGAGCCAATCTCCTTACCATCGGGATCTGAACCAGTCATCCGAATCTCCCCAGTCAGTTTTCTCCTCCAACTCTGTCACTCGCTCAGTAAGTTCAGCTACCTGCTGATCGGTGATATCCTGCCTTTCATGCGTCGCGTCTAAATCCTCATCTACCGAATCCGCCCAATCTTTGATATCTTGAATCTCTTGCTCAAGAGATCGCCCAGAGGGAGTATCGCCATTAGGTTCATTGCCACTATAAGTCATACCATTCCTCACTGATATGGAAGAAACTGGCGATTCGCTTACGCGATAGCTTCGCTTCACGCGAAGCGGAAGGGAGGCATATCGCTGCGATAAATGAAGCGATCGCCAGCGTTGCTACAAAGTTGTTACCGAGTTGTACTGCAATCAGTTAGTGCGATTGAGCGGGATTCGCTTAGTGACAATGCTCATGTACTCGCCATTGCGAGAAGGCATGAGGAAGCTCCACTCAGTGACCTGGGCGAAGTTGAGCGCGTACAACCAGCGAATTGTGTAGGTGATGCCATATGGTGAGCCATAAATCACCACCCTCACAACTTCGTAGCCATCAGAGCGAGCTGGCAGGCTGTCCACACCAGGAATGACCGACGGTAAAGTGTCGCCACCCCCAGGCACAAAACCCTGAGTTTGCGAGCAAACCAATTGCGGTAGGAAACTTAGCGTTGTTTCCCACCGGGTACAGAAATTTGGCATGATGATTCAAGCCTCCTACTTGTGTTAGGGGGTTAAGTCGCGTGGGGGATGAGTAAGATCCTCTACGCGGCGCGATTAGTTGTAGGTTGCATAATAGCATCATATTTGTAAAAAATAAAGAATTCGTGCTGTAGCGAAAGGACGAAAGCAAGATTAGCCGTGATGCTCCGTCCAGAATTTGAACATCCGCTGCAACAGCTCGGTTTGCGTGCAGCCGTAAGTCGCCGCCGCGATTTTGAAATCCTTTTTAAACTCGGCAGACACCTTGAAATTCAGATTGGCGATGTCGCCAGGGTCAGGCTTGTCTAGGTTTTCCTTCGTTTCCTCGATGCTGGGCGGTTCGCCTTTTCTGGACTTGCGGGGTGGTGGCGGTGGCTTTGTTGCCATATTTATACTTCCTGTTTGCTCAACTTGTTGATGATGTCCTGCGCTACTTCTTCCGCTCGTTGCTTCAAGGTAGGGAAGGTGACCTCGGAAACGGCGCGACCGATATCGCTGGCCTGCCGATAGGCTGTCTTTTCCGGGATTGAGCCTGCTACCGTGCTATAGCCTGCCTTATGAATGTACGAACGAGCTTCCTGTATTTCGTTCTCCCTGTCTCCGACCCGGCAAAGAGCGAAAGCGATCTTGTCCTCTGGAATCGCGGCTTTGACTAGCTCGTGCGCCAGCAAGATGGACGGCTTCAAGTCATCAAGGGATAAACCCGTGGGCAGGATCAGCAGATGGCAGGCGCGGGCAATTTCCAGTGTTCCTTGCATCGAATGCGGTGCGCCGTCGAGAACCATCAGATCGTAGACATCCGCATGTTTGAGCGCCTGGGCCACGGTGCGAAACGGTTCGACAGCAATTTCAGGCTGAAGGCTATTTTGTTCCCGCCGCTGCTTCCAGTCGGTGGTTGTGGCCTGCGAAATATCCAAGTCGGCAATCTTCACATCCCAGCCAGCCGCCGCGTATTCGCGAGCAATCAGACGGGAGATGGTACTTTTCCCCACCCCGCCTTTCTGGGAAACAACGCCCACTAATAGGGTCATCGATATTCGTTATTTCGTACTATAACTGTTTCTTTATATCGTTTTTTCGCCCTCAAACCAAGGGGAGGTCTAAGATCGTCAAATGCATTCGGCAATCAGACGGGAGATGATATCGGGGAACAGCCGAGATATGTGCAAAATAGGACACGACGTAAAGAAATGTAAATATCCTTAGACAAGAACGGGATTCTATGAATCAAAACACCAGCGTCATCCCCTCATCCAGCGCCTGCGGCACCACATCCAAATCAATCAAGTAATCCCCAAATGCCTTTTTGGGAAACAACGCCCACTAATACAGTTATCGTTCTTTCGTTATTTCGTTATTTAGTTTTTTCGTTTGGTGGTGATTTCTTTATCTCGCTTTCCCCCAATACCCAAGGAACCTGCCCCACATGAACAATTTGAAAGACGCAGCGATATACCTCCGGTACGCTGACGCGATCGCAGAGTATCGCCGCTTGTGCGACCTCATTGGCGGTCGCCCCCCTTTTGGAGATTGTGAGCTAGTGGCGCTATTAATTTATCGTGCTGTCAGTGGCGGCACAAAAAAAATTGTACGCGGGTGGATCGAGTTTGAAGATGATGAGCGCACCGAACATTTTTGGGTCGAAGTCGATGGGGAAATTTTAGATCCGCTGGCTAACGATTTCACCAGGCCGGTAATCTCTTGGCTCCCAATTGAGTCTTATTCTCCCCAACAGATAGTCAGGGATCTTGAGGCATTCCTGGCAGATTTTCCTTATCCCTGGTCAGGGACGCCTTTTCCCTTGCGATGGAAGGTTCGCCTGTAGCTAGTAAACGCGATCGCATACCGTGTGAAGGCCAACCAAAGCCAGTACTCAATTTAGAACACAGACACCAAAGCAAATCCCCTCGGCGCGGTGCTGAAGGGATTTGCTTTCTCTCTCGATGGGTTGCTAAAGACCGAGCTTACTTAGCTTCACCGGGAGGTTCTTCCTTGGTATCTAAAACTTTGGTGTTGGGGATGAACGCTGGTTTTTCATTCCGCAGCATGTCGATGAAATAAACAGCATACTCAAGCGACAAGCGAACATCACGGATCAACACAGTTAAGAAAAAAAGCACAACCAGGAAGGTGCCCCCGGTTGGCAACTGTTGCTGTACTTTTGGAACAATCGCCGAGTGCGGCAACTCGACAGGTTGCTCAGTGTAAGTAGCGCTGAGTGTTGTGGACAACTCCTTAGCGTCAAACATTTGGTTGAACTCCAATAACTCTATAGGTGAATACGAAACGAAGCGATGCACCCCATCAAGCCGCCAAGCTTGAATAACCCAATTTTAATAGCTATGAACTATAATTTATAAGCATAAAAAGGTCTGTTAAAGAAGCCACTCTTTAATAAAAAGAAATGACCTTAACAGACCTTTTACTAATACTAGGACAATGTTTAGGTGATTAAATAAGCTCTAGTTGAACAGGGTGTAGGGTGTGTTCGGGGTGATAACAACAAACCAAACATAGTTGTAGGTTCCGGGACTGACTTTTCACGGGATGTGGAAAAGAGAGAGTAGCATGGTATAAGATATGCTCATCTTGTCTAAACTCTCACTACTTAAGCTTGGCGGCTCGATAAGTATCGGAGTTCAACTACTGGAATGAAGCTTGAGACAACCACTCTCTCTATATTCTCATTTTATCTAACTATGAGCGAAGCAACCGCAAATAGGACACTTTAGTCTGAAAGCACTCCTTGGACATAGCCTGTATGGACAGATTTTTGGTTCAATCTAACTTATCAGGTTAAATCTATGATCGCTTATTTAACATTGTACAGGCAAGCTATTTTTAGCCGAGATAAGGCCACTTCAGTATCATATACGGTTCAGCGTCATTGAAGTTAAATGAACCCACGTTGAAAAAGAAGGAATGTTAGGATCGATCATAGATAAGCTTGGCGGCTTATTAATATCGATAGTTCTATACATTGGAGTGAATTCCCAATGAAAAAGCAGCGTAACCGCAATTCTATTGCATTATCCGATCTTGGAATTCAAGCTGTTAGAGAAGCCTTAGCTCTTAGGCAGTGGTCTTATGATGGCTGGGCTGACAAAGCGTTTACATGTACATCAACAGTTAAACGCCTTCTTTCCGGTACACCAGTCGATTCATCTAATTTATACTGTTTGTTACAACAGCTGGGGTTAACAGTAGAAGACGGTTATATTCGCAAGAAAACGGCTTCCGCTACCCCCACTTTGCCTCCAGGATCGCAATACTTATCATCCAGGGAATTACTGGGGGTTCTTATGATTGGCAAATTTACCCAAGACAAACTTCCTCGAATTGAACGCGCGCTCAAGCAGCTACAAGCTCTTTTAGTTGATGCTGAAATCACGTTCAACAACGAAAAAGGGATGGTTACTGTTCATGGTGAGTTTTCTGAAGAAAACAAAGAACTCATTGAAGCGACCATCATTCACCTAGAAAAACTATTCGATTACAGCAAGGTAACGTGGTAGTCTATCCGCTTTAGTTGTCGGCGCTGTTGTTTTTTCTGCAACTGTCTTCCGTTTTGAACCGAAACAAGCAGTCTTCCACTAAACTCTAAGCGGAAGTTACCCCGCGTCGCGGAGTAACTTCCGACTAACTGATGGAAACGCTCTCTCTTGAATAAACCAGTTACCAACTTTATGCTGATAGCAGTTATTTGTTGACATCCTCCCCGTGCTGAAGCGACGGGGATTCCATCTACTCCAGAAGCTCAAAAATTGATAGCTGCTGAAATTCTGGCGGGTTGACGCAACGCTTGTCGCTGCTACAAATAGTTGTAGTCTGACGCTGGCCTCCACGTCCGTTTAAAGTCTCCGAATGTCCTCCGGCGACCAAGATATTCACTGCGGCATTCACATCACGATCGTGCGATGTACCGCAATTCAAACAAACCCATTCTCGGATTGATAAGTCTAACTTTCCAATTCTAAAGCCACAACAAGAACACTTTTGAGAAGTAGGTTCCCAACGGTTAATTACCCGAAATTCCCTGCCAGAACTTTCCGATTTAGCTTCGAGAAATGTTCTAAATTTTCTCCATCCTAAATCAGAGATTGCTCTAGACAGTTTCCGATTTTTAACCAGACCCGACACATTAAGATCTTCCAAGACAATCGTTTGGTTTGAGCAAATTATCTGAGTTGATAGTTTGTGCAAAAAATCGGTTCGATTGTCGGCCAATTTAGCATGAAATTTTGCTAACCGTTTTCCAGAATACTCGTATCGTTTAGACCCTCTCGTTTTCCGAGATAATTTTTTAGATAGTTTCCGAAGCTTCCGAATCCTTCTTGTGAGGGGTTTGGGAGCTTCTATTTTTTGACCGTTGCTTAAGGTAGCAAAGGTTTTAATTCCTAAATCGATCCCAATCCCATTGTCAGATTGCGGCAGATTTTCGGGTTTAATTTCGACAACAAAACTAAGGAAGTATCGCTTTGCACTGTCTTTGATGACGGTAACAGAGCTAGGTGCCGACGGAAGCTCTCTTGACCAAACCACATCTAAATCGCCGATTTTGGCTAAATAGATTTGGCCTCCTTTCAGGGAGAATCCTGTGTTGGTAAATCGCGCCGATTGCTTGAAAAAGCGCTTTTTAAACCAGGGTGGCTTAATTCGCTGTCCCTTCCTTTTTCCTTTGCAGGAGTTGAAGAAGTTTTTGTACGCTTGTTCTAAATCGTTGAGCGATTGCTGTAAGGGAACGGCAGAAACTTCGGATAGCCATGCCCGTTCTTCTGTTTTCTTGGCTTGGGTGATAAATTGTTTTTGCAAGTCGGCGTTCTTGGGCTTCTTTCTACCTCCTTTATACTCGGAAACGCAGATTGCCAATGCATCGTTGTTGAACTAAGCCAGAGCGTCACCTCTCTGACTCGTCTTCAGAACCGGACGTGAGACTTTCACCTCATCTGGCTCCTCAGTTACTTGGTGCTTGTCACCCATACCAACCATATCCTGAGCAGTTTTTAAGTCGTGGCAGTGTCCCTGGAGTAATTGCTTATTGTCTTTGGAATTTTTACCCCCATTGCTTGTAGGGATAATCTGGTCTGTTTCTCATAAGTCTCCATCGAGAAAGTGCAATCCACAGTATGCACATTTGCCTTTTTGTTTCTTTAACATAAAGGCTTTTTCTGGTGGCATTTCTGGGTGCAATCCCATAGGACTACTCGAGTATGTTAAGTCTCCGTCAA
>NZ_JBHFNP010000167.1:0-10698 GCF_041929235.1 Microseira sp. BLCC-F43 | reverse complement strand
CTGCTGGCGGCAAGGAGACAGGCGACCGAACAAACTAACCTGCGATTAGATGGGCAAGTCCCGTCTTCCAAAGGAAGATTTCCTCCAGTCAGAGTGGGTCGCCACAAAAGTTTTAATTCCTGATACTGAGACTCACCGATGTTGTACCTAAAAATAGGGAGATCCAGAAAGAGGTTGATAGCGTTGCGTGCACCCCCTCCCATGGACGGCATGGGGTGGCTTCAGTACTGCCACTCCGCAAACAGCGCACCAAAAATTCCACTGCTTGAAACAGGTGTAGCGAGAGATAATCCATGTCTGCCCGACCGAAAATCGGCAGCACAAAGGGGTTAGTTAGCTGACCGCCAAAATCTTGACAAAACCCCCTCAACCTAGACAATAGATGTGATAATATCGCATCATGTCTAGTTTAACTCCCCAAGAAGCCGCCGCTCTATTAGGTGTAACGGTCAAAACGCTACACCGATGCTAGCTTGATGGTAAGATTAAATCAACTCGGACTGCGGGAGGGCATCGTAGATATGACATTGCCGATTTAATTGGCAATAGATCGGGTAATGAATTAACTGTAGGTTATGCCAGAGTATCTAGTCATGACCAAAAAGAAGACCTGACTAGACAAATTTTAGTATTAGAAAGCTATTGTGCCCAGCATGGATGGGAATTTGAAATCATCCAAGATCTGGGCAGTGGTCTGAATTACAAAAAGAAAGGACAAGCTTAGGTTAATTAAACTAATTACCAGCTACCAAATAGAAAGATTAGTATTAACGCATAAAGATAGATTACTTAGATTCGGCTCGGATTTAATCTTTACTTTGTGTGAGAGTTTTGGCACCGAGGTAATAATTATCAATCGCTCTGATGATAGCACATTCGAGGAAGATTTAGCCGCAGACGTACTAGAGATAATTACAGTATTTTCAGCACGTCTTTACGGCAGCCGTAGTCATAAAAATAAAAAGATAGTAGAAGAACTGAGGGAGGTAGCTAAAAAGCTATGACTACTCTCACTTACTGCAAGGGTTTACCGACACCATTAGACGAGCTAACCCCATTAGGATTGACCAGCTTTGAGTTATTTCTAGGTGATGCAAGCGGCTCTTTCTTATGAAGCTACTATTGAGACAGTCAATCACTTATTAAAACTTGAGGGGAAGTTTGATAAGTCTAAATGGAATACTTATTTACAGCAAAAATATGGCATTAGCAAACGTCATGCAGGTGGGATGATCGCGCTGTCTAGCTCGAAAGTAGACTCAGCAAAGTCATGTAGAATCAATCACAGCAGCTATAATCTAAATTAAAATCAGCCAATGAATCGGTAGAAAAAGCGGAAAAAAAGATTAAAGTAGCTAGGAAGTTTTACGCTCATAAGAATTGGCATAACTCCCAAAGAGGATGTAACTTTCCTCTCTCAACTTCTCTTTTGACCAAGAAAACAAACTGGTATCATACTATATTTAATCTCCACCATAAAAAGAGATATATTCACAAGCTAAACCGACAAATAGCAGAGATAAAACAAGCAACAATTAAGGTTAAAGTACCAAGAGGTGAAGTGTTTATCGTCGGATATAAAGACGAAAGCAAAGCGAATCAAACTTGTCAGTGGGATGGCACCATAGTTAAATTCAGAGTTCCCTATTGCTTAGAGTATAAGTATGGTAAATATATCTGTTCAAAGCTGGGTAATTTTGAGATAAATATCAATCGATTACCGGATAATGGTGCTAAAACTTGGCATTTCTATCGCCAAGATAACCGCTGGGTGGTAGCCGTTCAATTTACTCCATCACCTGTCAACAAGAGATGTCGCCCTGTCGAATATGGCTGCATCGGAATTGATATGAATCCAGGTTCTATTGGTTGGGCGTATGTTGATTTTCAGGGCAATTTGAAGGCGTCTGGTTCTATCCCCCTTCAAACTGGATTACCAAAGGTCAAGCAAGAAGCGACTATCGTGGATGCTTGTATACAATTAGCAATTTTAGCTGCTACTCTTGCCTGTCCAATTGTCTGTGAATCCTTGGATTTTGCTGCTAAGACAACTCAATTAAGAGAAAAAGGAAGAAAGTATGCTCGAATGTTGTCTGGGTGGGCATATAGCCGTTTTTATCAACTTTTGAAGTCAATTCTATCTAATCGTGGGATTCAACTAATTAACATCAATCCAGCCTATACCAGCTTAATTGGGTATTTCTCAAACATGATTTGATAGAACTCCATCCCCATCTGCTGCTTGTTCTGGCTAAACACCTCCCAGCAGTCCGCCATTTTTCGCAGCATTTCCGGTGGCAAGGCTTCGTCGTAGCGTTGTATTGCTACTGCCATCGGCAAAATTACGTGGGAGTTGAAGAACTTGTAGAGGGCAGAGTTCGCGCCTTTCTGCAAATCTTCGCGATCGTACTCCTCCAGATACGGAATTGAAGGCAGCATCCACATCCACACCGGCCGCGCCTTGATCCAGTGCTGGGGTTGCAGTCCGATCCAGGCGAAAAACATACCGTAGTCTGCAACCGTATCGAACCCGTCCCCTTTTTCCGGGGGGACTCCCATAAGCGGTTCGCCCACCACGACCTGCGTTTCCGGTTGGAGTTCGTGGATCGCACAGTCGAACAACTCAAAAAAGAAGTCGCCAATGCTGTCGATTCCTTCTCCAAACAGATACACCTAAAGATTGCGGGAGCGTGGTAGCCCCGTCAATTCATTGCGGGGTGGAAGCGCGACACGGGCGGTTTTAACCGCAGTCAATATTAATCAAATTAAATTAATATTGGTACTCAGGTTAAAACCAGTAGTTTATAATTAAAATCAACCCAATAAGAGGTGATAGTAATTGGCTAAAAGCAAAAAGTCATCATTTATCACAGAAATTCCACTAATTGTAGATAGTAAACAGCAATCAGAACTATTGTCTCGGTTTCAAGCAGCGCGACAACTGTACAACGCCTGCTTGAAGGAAGCAATGACAAGAATGAGACTGGTGATAAAGTCAGAAGCATACCTGCAAGCCAAACAGATAAACAGAGATGCCAAGAAAAAAAGAAGCGACGAATTCAAAGCCGCTGCTTGGGCATATAGATATTCAGATTACGACATTCAGGGTTATGCAACAATTGTAAGTAATCGCTCAAAGTGGATAGCTCAACTCCTGGACTCGAATACCCAACAAGTTTTAGCCACCCGCGCTTTTAGCTACAGCCAAAAAGTAATGTTTGGGCGATCAAAAGATGTCCGCTATAAAGTGCCGCTCCGATTTAGAAGCGTTGAAGGTAAAACTAATAAACAAGGTATTAGATGGAAAGACGAGCGTTTAATCTGGGGTAAGTTAAACCTGACTCCTGATATTGCTCGCCAAAACCCTGTCATCCAACATGGCTTAAATCATCCGGTAAAATACATTCGCTTGCTGTGGCGAGAACTCAACGGTAAGCAGCGGTGGTATGTTCAGTTAATTAACGAGGGACTGCCGTATCGAAAAGAGAAAAACTACGTTTATGATGGAATTATTGGGCTAGACATTAATCTAACCACTATCGCTTTCGTAGGTGACAATAAAGCTGGATTGCTCCGTTTTGCAGATAAAGTCCCAACATACTCGCGGGAGCTTCAAGCACTACAGCGTCAGATGCAACGCTCTCAAAGGGCTAGCAATTTTTCAAACTATTCACCTGACTTCATCCGTCAGGTAGGACGTAAGCTGGTTGTTAAAAAAGGTAAGCCGAAACCGGGTAACCGCCAATGGAAAAAATCTAAAACATATCAAAAGTTGGCTCGGAAAAAGCGAGAAGTAGAACGACGCAAGATCGCTTATGCCAAGTCTCAAAACCGCAGAATTGTCAACGAGATTTTGAGGCATGGTAAGCACATTAAAACTGAAAGTATATCGGTGACCCCCAGGCAGAAACGCTACGGTAAAGCTATTTCTGCTAAGTCTCCCGGCTTTGTTCAATCCCAATTAGCTCGATCTTGCTGCAAGTGCTGGTGGGCAAAACATCTGCGTTTTCTACTCAGAAAACTGCCTGAGATCAAACTCATCTGAATGGGTGTCGGATTAAAAAATCCCTTTCCCAAAGAGTCCATTATGATGAGACAGGCATTATTATGCACCGAGATTTATTCAGTGCGTATCTGTGTAGATTCGTTAATGACGAAGATAACCTTCTATTGCATCTTGCTCAAAATGAGTGGGAAAGGTCGGAGCCTTACTTGATGCAGGCATGGAAGGAATTTCAAATAAACTGCGAACGAGTAGCCGCGTGGGAAAGTAGGCTGAGTCATTCATCCTCACCAGCAGTTCTGCATGAATCCAGAAACGGTTAGCCAGATAGCTGTTAATCAGCGAAAAGCTAACTCTAATTCCACAGCCTGATTCCTCGCCTATGCGAGAGCGAGGAGTGGCTCAATGTCGGGAAAAAGTTCCTGCGCGGCTATCAAGTGACGAATGCAAATGGAACCGTCGAGTTCGTTACAATCTACCCCGGTTGGTATCCAGGCAGAACTGTTCACATCCACTTCAAGATTCGCACCAATTCTGCCTCCCAACAAAGTTACGAATTCACGTCGCAGCTTTACTTCGACGATGCCCTCACCGATCGAATCGGTACCCAACGCCCCTATGCCGCAAAGGGACAGCACAGGGTGAAGAATGACCAAGATGGTATCTTTACTGGCGGTGGCGAGCAATTAATGCTTCAGCTCGCTAAAGAAGCAAAAGGCTATGTGGGTAGATTCAACATCGGACTTCAGATGGCTTGAAATATTAAATCAGACCAAATACGCTGCCATCACCCTCGTTTTTTAACCGCGTTCGCGAACGCGAGTGCGTGCGCGTCAGCGATCAGCGATTCGCCATAGCGAATTAGACACGAAGGAGACAAAGAAGAAGAAGAAGGATTTGGGATCAAATCGTCACTTCGGCGTCGCCGGAATCGATATCATATCGTTTCCGTTTGCATCTGAATGATTAAAACCGCTCCAGGCGCAGAGAACGCAGAGGAAGAAAAGAGAGAGATATATAATTCCGATGCCAACGGAATTGATATCACTCGTTTTTTGCTTGCTACTCCTTTCCCGCTAGAAGACTATCTATTTCTTCCTTCTTCCTTCTTACTTCGTGTCCTACTCTTCGAGAAGAAGCTACCCTTGTCTATCGCGTCTTCGTGGTTCATTCAATCCATCTTCTTGCTCGCAGCGAGTATCTGCTTTTTCAGGTCTTGCAAGCGTCGCCGCAATTGCTCTATGTTCGGAGACTCTCCTCCATAACGCCAGCGAACATAAGCTTGGGAAATTTCATCAATCCCATCGCCCCATTCTATGTCATGGTGCTGGCGCGAAGTTCTCGCGTACTCTAACGGCGTTTGAGACGGATGTTTCCTATACCCTTTTACTGCCAAAATGTCAAGCATTTGCCGATAAATACTTTCCATTGGCGGTAGCTTTTCTAACCCGCGTCGGTAGTGGCAGACACGCCATCTGTCCCAAGCGAACCAGAAGCAGAAAGCGAGGGCGATCGCCATCGCCAACCCGGTAAATAAACCGATCCAACCTTGAGCAAACAGTGCCAAAAAGTAGCCGATCGCTCTCATTATCCAAGTAATAGCACCACCCAATACATGGGAAAGAAAATTAGAAACCGGGGAGGGTAACCATCCAGCAACCCACTGCCAAAACTGTTTCAGGACGCTAAAAGTCTGGTCTTCTTCCACGGAAGGGGGAAACAAAGGATGACCGGGAATTGGATCGAAAGCAAACCAACCGTATTTGGGGAAATAAACCTCGGTTATCAAATAGGCATCGGTGTTGCGGACGACATAAAACCCGGTAAACGGATTAAATTCTCCCGACCCAAAACCGCCTACCAACCGCGCTGGAATGCCAATCGAGCGCAGCATAATAGTTAGAACGGTAGAAAAATGATCGGGATAGCCGCCGGTAATTTTTTCACCGGGAGGACTGTTTTTATAACCGAATAGAAAAGCTGCCACCAAGTCTTCGCCTTCGGCTAAAAATGGCGGGTCTTTCTGAAGTTTGTAATTGGGATGTTGCTTGAGGTATTGCGTCAGGTACAAGGCTTTTTCGTAAGCTGAAGTCAAGGGTTTGCTATCCTTAGCCACTTTATTTTTGTTGGCGAGGATTTCTTCGGTGAGTTTCCGGACTTTTTCCTGAATTTGGGGAGGAACTTGCAAATAGTATTGCTGGATAGTTTTGGGATACTTGGTGGAAGCTTTACCTAAACGAGTGCGATCGCGGAAAGGAACATTTGAGACAACCGAATAAGTTACACCTGCTGGCAAACCAACTTGCGGCGGACTTCGCAAACCACCTTCAGTATCAACTGCCACTTGCTGGGTGGGAAAGTAAAGTTCTTCCGCCTGTGCCATCGCCGGAATTAAGTTAGGCAAATCGGAGACAATTGTGTAGGACTGAATTACCTCTTTGGTGCGATTAGCCGTTGGCAGACTGGGGATATAAAACCGATAAGACCACCAGGGACGGTCAACCTTAAAAGTTTTGTCATTGCGAGAAATTTCCCACCCCTGTCCGGTGTAGCGATCGAACCCCAATACGCGCCAAAATCCCTCAGCTTGGGAACGTACCCGCATGACTACCGCTGGTTCGAGTTGTCCGCGCAGGTTCTGGTTAATTTTGGTATTGAAACCGTAGTAAAAAGTCGGGTCAAGTTCCCCAGGGCCATCTTCTACATTGCGTCCGCCGCTACCAGTTCCTCCCCGTTCGTTTTGATTGTTTCTGCCGCGATTGCGATAGCCTGGATTAACAACATTGCGACCGTCAAACGACCCAGTAAACTCGATGGGAGAACTTATGGGAAAGGTTCGTAATTGATAACCCGGTAAGCGGGGGAGAAAAGCAAAAATTGTTAATCCCAAAGCGAGGATGACGATGAAATTAACAATTAAAAATTTAAAATTAAAAAAGGGAGAATCTTTGGTTTTTAAGTTTTGATTTTTAATTTTTAAAGGTTTGAGTCCCAGGCGGGAACGGTAGTCCAGCACCAAAACTGGGAGAGCGAGGGCTAAAAACACCAGCAACAACGGCGCAAAAGCCATTGTCTGACTCACGGTAGCTGCCACACCCAACAAAATCAACCCGATGGCGATGGAATAACCCAAATCTTTGCGGCGGGGGAGGTCGAAACTGTGCAGCACTTGCAGGTGAATTAACAATCCAGCTAAAACCAACCGCGTATCGTTAAATTCCTCCCTCAGACGCCAGAGGAAATAAGCCAACGCGGCTAACATTCCCAGGGCGATGCCAAACTTGGTTGGGATATTGCGCTCGCGCCGCCGATACCAACTCCAAACCGCACCTACAATACTCAACGGTACGGCCCAAACGCTGACACTTTCTTCCGTACCAAAGGTTTCTCCCGCTACATCGGTCGCCACAATTCCGACGATGACCAGCGCTTGCACCAATAGGCGCAATAAAAGCGAGTTTTCGGGTTCTGGCTTTGGCATCGCGGCTCTTCGCTGCCGAATTTGGCTTAAAATCGCTATGCTTTTTGTCATTTGGGTAATGGGTAATGGGTAATTGCGAGCTTGCTAATTGCTAATTGGTAATTGGTTCTTTCCCATTACCCAATTGTAAAATGGCTATTTTGGTCATGGGTAATTGCTTCTTACCGATTACCGATTACCGATTACCGATTACCGATTACCAAAATGGCTAGCTTGTAGGACAAATGCCGAAAATCAGAGGATTCTCATTCAGGTGGGGACAGAGAACTTCTAACGGGTAAGTTTGGTTGAGTTCGAGGTCGGATAATTCGACGCTGATTTGACCCGCATCGGGGCGAGATGCGCTCGCGCAAGCTTGACCTACCTGCAATTTCAAGCTACCACCGCAGGGAAACCGCCCCTGCACGCGCAAACAAGCAAACAAGCGCCGCTCTACTTGATATTCTGCCCTCAGCACCAACTCGCCCACACCAGTCAGCCACTCGGACTCGACAATCGGCTGATGGGGCGACAAAGTTAAAGTCAGAGATCCGATCATCTGTCGAGCCGCGATTAATAACAGTACCATCTGCTCGGTAGGAGTGGCGGCTTCGTAACTGCTGGGAAAGTTAGCTGCGACTTGGGACTCTTGCACTACCAAACTTTCACAAGCGGCAGATGCCAGCACGACGGAGGCAAACTGGTGCAGGATCTGGGACTGACCGGGAAATAATCCCTCCACTGCACGCACTAACTTGATCGGCGAGGCAATGGAAGATTGCACGACTGCCTGACAGCACTCTAGCAGTTGGGCGAAAATATCTGGCGGGATGGGAACTGGCAGGCGTAACCTTTGTAGGTGAGTCGTCCAAAATTGGTTGGGAGACAAAGATTCTGGTTCGGCGTAGTCTGGTTCTGGGTCAGAAATTTCTGTCTCCCAGGGAAACAGGGGTGGATTGTCTTGCAGTTCCTTTTGTAATCGACGCTTTAGGAGCGCTTGAAAACGGTCTTGCAATGTAAAATTGTCCTTGCCGCTTTGAGATTGAGGATAAACAGCTGATTCACCGGGACTAGCAACAGTGGCGTTCAAAATTTCTGACTCCAGTTCGTCGAACTCATCTATTTCCCAGTCTTGTATTTCATCGCTCTCGCCAGAGGATAGAGACCGAGAACCCTCCCCACTTGCACCTACATCCATTGTTGAACGTTTGCCGGATGGTTCGGGAGCCTTATCCTTTTGTAATAGCCAGACGAGAAATCGTTCGGGGAAATCTTCTGTATCTCTATTCATGGGTCGATGCACCTGATCCGGACTCTGAAGAATTGCGAAGCACCCAGGCTGTTTCTAGCAGCTTAAACCACTGCTTGTGAACCTGGCTGACTTTCCAACCCAGGGACTTAGCGATCGCTTTATCGTCTAATCCCCTTTGTTTCATCTGTAGCAAACCCAGTTGCTCCTGACTCAATTGAGCCTGAAACCCTTGCCATTGCTGGGGCGTCAACCCGAGGTTGCGCTCTAAATCTGCTCCCAACCACTCGTGAACCAATTCCCACCCGTGCAACAGCGCGAATCGCATCAAATGATACTTAAACCGCTGTTGCAAATAATCTCGCTGACGCGGGGTTAAATCGAGAATCTGCTCGATTTCATCGGCAGAAAGGTTTTGCAAGCGGAGGATAAAGTAATCGGCACAATCTCGTTGCTGGCGCTGCTCTAAGTATGCTATCAACTCGCGAATCACAGACTGACGCAGCATCATATCCGCGTTATCTGGATCTGTTGCCACCATCATCTCTCGCACCCGCGCCAGCAACCTTTCATCCCAGGTAGTTTCTGATTCCGACGACCGACTTTCTGCCGCTTGTTCCAAATCCACCGACATTTCCCTGGGGTGCTGTTGCACAAAGGTTTGCACCCGCAGGACAATCAGTTGCTGACTTTTTTGACTCGATAAGTGAACCCGTCGCTTCGCGTAACGTTCTGTAAATGCTAAGTACTCAGCCAACTCCAAAAGCGTGTGGGGACGATAAGTGGCACCCAGGAGCGCTTCTTTACGAAATACTTTGAGCGCTTCTAGATAAAATCCCTGAAGAAAATCTTCTATCAAAGTCAACCGCGCTTGATAGCTCAACCCTATGCCTGCGGGACTCATGTAGCGGTAAATAATCGCACTCAAGGTACTATGTAATTCTACTCGTCCGGCAGCCGACCCCAGTCTGTAATAGTTAAGACACTGCTGGAGACGATGGCGCGCCATTCGATGCGCCCAAGCTGCCAAATCGCCGGATGCTTGGATGTGTCTGCTTTCATTGCAGACGCGGACAATTTCTGCTGTTAAACGGAAAGCGACATCCCGGCAATTTTGCTTGGAAGCACGGGTTGACTGCTGGAATTCGTTAAACAGCAGTTGGAATATAGCTTCCACTCGCTGCTCATTTCTCTTAGGTTAACGACTGGTTAGCTTGGTTTAAGCTTACCGATTTAAAGGCGAAGCATTATCTAAGTTCGTAGTAGCGCTGTCTTCGCCACTATCAGCAAATGTTCCGCTTCTTATTTCTTCACCCGTTGCACGCAAGCTCCGGATATTTAACCAAAAAAGAAGAGCAAACAGCGAGGCAACTTTTATTTAACCAACCGCCATAGAGGCGCAGCAGCACCAGAACCAGCCGGAAAATAAATTTCAGGCTGTAGTAGCACGGGATTATACAATCTTTGGCTAGAAATCCAAACTTATCTACGCCGTGCTACTACAAAACCTGTTAAAACAGGTTGAAAATCAGGGGCACGGCATTATACAATTTTTGGCTAGAAATCCAAACTTATCTAGGCCGTGCTACTACAAAACCTGTTAAAATAGGTTGAAAATCAGTAGGTGCGGGTAATACCTGCCCAGTCAAAGAACCGGAGGGATATTCCAGTCAGTTTTAACTGAATTTAGCTAAAAGCTGCGAAATTTATGACGCGCAAGTTCCCGGTTTCTAGGAAAAATCGTTGGTTTGGGAACCACAGATCGACGGTCGAAACCGGGTTTCTGGCAACGCCCTGGCGTAAGTGCTGTAAAAGCTGCGAAATTTATTTCTGGACTTTCCATTCCTCAATAACGAATTTGCAGGGTAACGGTAGCTTCGACTCGCTGTTCGCCGCCAATCGCGGGGGTGGAAGCTGGTACTCCCACGGAAGCTGCCCTAAATTCAGCTACAGGTGAGGGTGGTGGGGGTGCAAAAGCATTGTTAA
>NZ_JBHFNP010000166.1:0-5688 GCF_041929235.1 Microseira sp. BLCC-F43 | reverse complement strand
TATGGCTAATTTAAAAACACCTAAATCCACGCATCTTATTTCCTCTGCCAATCGAAGATCGCCGAGTTTAAACTCGCGTTTTATCGGTAATCCCTGGATAAATCAAGCTGCCAACAACCTTGATAAAATTGGCTGGTTATTAGGTGGATTGTTAGTTGTAGGGCCAGTTGTTCTCAGTTTAGTTTCTAACATCCCTCATCAACCTCAATCTCTCCCTATTTCAGCAAAAGCGCTAGTTGCAAACCAGGTCATTGGTTTAGAAGTAGCCCGCACACCCCAGCAGCAAGCTGTTGGTTTAATGTACCGTACTGAGTTACCAGCAAACCGAGGAATGCTGTTCTTAATTCACCCACCGCAGACAGTTAACTTTTGGATGAAAAATGTGCAGATACATTTGGATATCCTGTTTTTAAAGGATGGGGTGATAAAAGCGATACGCCTTTAGGCACGCTTCGCGAACGCACCCAACGTCCCTCCTTGCAAGACTAAACCTTGTCCAACTTATAGTTCAGCCATTCCAGTCAATCAGGTGTTGGAATTACGCGGAGGTCAGGTGGAGAGGCTAGGTTTAAAAATCGGTTCGCGCATAACAATTCAACCCCTTAACCATATTCCTCAACAAAAATAAATCCAAGAATTGCTGTATAACTTTTGATATAACGCAGGAAGCCGCTCTCTATCAAAAGTTACTAGCAAACCTACAAACAATTTCCCTAAAATCTGACTGGGAATGGTGTTAGGCTAGCTATGTCAGAAAACTTATGGCAACAACAACAGACGCTCTGTTCGCACTAACAGAAGAATGCCGCCGCGTTAATCCCGATATTTCAATCGGTCAGACAGCACTCACCCTGAGCAAAATTCTCGATTATCTTGACTATCAAACCGTAGCAGAACCGAGTCAAAATATTGAACCAGTTTCTCAGAGTGACTCGATTAAAGCTCTTTCCCAGATGATTCTTAATGTCAACACTGGATTATCGGTGGAAGAATCGATTAAAACCGTCTTAAATTTTACTTACATTGAAAATCAAAGCGAAAATATAGACACCTCTATTGAGCAAAATTTTGAGACAAATAACAACATAGAACTGAAAGAAACAAAAGATGTCCAACTCGAACCATCAGAAATAACCAGGGCAGATCTAGAACTAATGTACGAGCAAGATACTCAACTCAACAACAGCCAGACACAAAATGATATCCATCAATACGTCATCCCCTTGATGCTGCAAAGATTGAACTTGATGGGCGAAAAAGATGAAAATAACATTCAAGTCTATCAGTCAGAGAAATTCACCGCGCAACTTGAAACAGCTAGTTCAGGAACTTATATTTTGATGCTCGACAGAAATAAGCCGCTATAGATGGAAAATAAGCAAGCCTTGCTAGCTACCAAAGTCCCCAACGAATTGAGATTTGAGATTGTCATCAATACCCTGTCTGAATCTGAGATTGAACCCTTTAAACACATTTACAGTATTGAACAAGTAACTGACATCAATCCCCCAATACCACAACCTGAGATAGATTAATCTTAGGGAAACTTGTGATTAATGGGATGAAACATATGAAGGCAAAACAACCTTAATAAAACACCCTTTACCTAACTCAGATGTAACCTCTATAGAACCTTGATGGGCTTCCACAATTTGCTTGGAAAGATAAAGCCCCAATCCCGTACCCAAACAGTTATGATTTCCCCGGTGAAACGGTTGGAACAAATCAGACAAGTATTCCGCATCAATTCCAATTCCTGTATCTTGCACTAAAACTTCAACAAATTGAGATCTATCGGACAAATGACAACTCACGCAAATCGAACCCGAATTTGTGAATTTAATTGCATTTGAGATCAGATTGACGAACACCCGCCGCAATTGCAAGCGATCGCTCATTACCCAGACTGACGTTAAATGCTGTTGCCAATCAATCATCAGTCCTTTGGCAACTGCCAAAGGGTTGAACTCTTCAATCACCTCTGCAATCAATTGAGCCAAATCTAATCGCAAAAACGACTTGGGTTTCTTACCAGCTTCATACTCGTAAACCGCTAACAAAGTATTGACCAAATCCAAAAGGTTTTGATTGTTCCTCATCAACCGGGCAATTACAGATTCAAAATCATCCAAACTGCAACCATAATTTCCTTGATATAAGGAATTTAACACTTCATGAGCTGCTAACAATGGATTACGCAAGTCATGAGTTAGTTGTCTAACAAAATCCTCTCGCTGCAATGCAATTTGGTGAGTATTGGCAATTGTGCGATCGCGTTCATCAATCGCAGACTTCAACCGCAACAATGCCCGAATCTTCGCCAGCAGATATTTTCGTTTAATTGGCTTGCAAATAAAATCATCTGCGCCACAATTTAGCCGATAAACTAAGCTGGGAGTATCGCAAACCGTCATTTTTATACATACTCATCGATCAGGCGCTTCAGACTGTTGCTGTCTTCATCATCGAACTGATTAAGCTTCTCCCGAAAATTGAGCCAATAAGGCTGCACAGAATTACTAAGTTCGTAAGACTTCTTAAATAAAGATTTAAATTCCCCATAGCAACGATATGAAGAGTAAATCTGATTGTTTTGGAAAAAAGCCTCTAAAATATTTTCCCATTGTGTTGTAGTCAAATATTCAGCAATTTTAACTAGCAACCTAGAATTACTACCAGCAGAGTCAAAAGAGATAGAGTTGGCGAAATTATCAATTATTGCTGAAACATTATTTTTCAAAATCTATTCAATTATTTCATCTGGAAGTATGTCCCAATACCTTCTTTGATCAAGTAAATCATCAAAAGAAGCAGCTTTAACCTGCTGAGTAATAGAGTCGTTAAGCAACTTAAGTATTTTAGATTTTGGTTCATCTATCAAGTTGTACTTGTCCATTAAATTTGCTGCACCAAGTAAATCCTTTAGGCTGGAAGTAGAAATCTTCTCCTCTAAGTGAGGCTCAATTAAATCAATAAGCAATCCATCTTCTCTTCTCATTAACAAAACTGTTTTCTCTATTGACATGGTTTCTACCTGTTCTTTAAATTCTTGAATAATAAAATTATCAAATAATTCAATTATTTCAACTTTTGGCTCGTTTATTGATTTATATTCGGATTTGGTTTGAAGTAAATCTCTTAAATTTCCAGTGGGGATCTTTACCTTTAAGTCAGACTCAATTAAATCAATAAGCCAATTATCTTGATGCTTGGATGCTATTGAGGTTAACTCTCTTAATGAGGCAGCCTTAATTTTCTCTTTCGTATAGGCTTGAATACTCTCATCCGATTTCAGTAAGGTTTCGGCTCTCATTAAAAGTAGCTCGTCTAAAGTAGCTTGCGACGACAATTCTCGCAAAAGGGGAATAAGTATTTTCTCCTTAAACACGTTATCTTTACAAGTTTCTCTTAATGAGAGTAAGTCCTTCACAGGAATCCGAAGCTTCTTAACTACAGATTCTCTCAAGAAATTTATACGAGATGCTTTTACTAATATAGATATAACTTTTTGTGAAAGTCCCTTGACGGATTTTTGATATGTTTCAAATACAAATTGATATGTTTCAAATATATCAATTTTATCAATGTAAGCTTCCGCTTTTAACCTACATGGTTCACTGAGACTATCCCAAGCAGTAATGCTTCCAAGATAAACGATAGCTTTATCCCAATTCTCATCCATAACTCGATTGAGAATAATGTCAGATAGTTGAGTATTCAATATCTCTTTTGTTTCGTGAGGATACATATTTGATATAGCATTCATTGCTGAAAACTGACGTGACCTTTCATCTTCTGGAAGGTCATCTATTAACAAACTTTTCGTTAAACCGCTAACAATATTTTTGACCAATACAAATCGCGCTCTAGCCAATGGACTTTTTTGAAAATACTTTATTGCTAATTCTGGATCTACTGGAAAGTATTCAGATTTAATGTCCTGAAAAATTCTCTCGCGGGCAGCACGCCCTTGAACAGGCGGACGCTCTAAAAGATGTGTTACTGCACTTCTCAAGTGATAGCGTGCTAGCTCGGCTGTTGCTTCAAATGGCTCTTCCAAAGAAGTCATGGAAGGATGAGCACATCGGCTTCGATCTTCAAACAGTCTTTCAATGTCTGATTTCTCTACAGTTGAGATTAGTTCAAATTTCGTGAGTGCAATCTCAGGAATATTAGACTCAAATTGCCAAAGATCTCTAAACTGTTTACCTGAACCTCTTAACTTATCAAATTCTTCTAGTAAGTTCGCAGCTTCTGGAGCTCCAAAAAGTTCTAACTCTCTGAGTTTGTGTAGAAAGTCAAAAACTACTGCGTTCCATGTGGCGACAATACAAGAACGAAATGCACCAGCGCGGTAACAAGAAACAGCCTCTTGGATAAACTTTCTAGATAATTTATCTCTGCATCGTACTATCAGTTCATCTAAATCGATAAAGGCTTCGTACATAGAGTAATCAGGGAAGTTCAGACATGAATTACATCAATCCTATGGTAGCGCATCAATTTTGCTAGTTCAGAAACGCGCCGCACGAAAGTATCTACCACAGGACTTACGCAAAGTTTCTGCATGTAGGGTGTGTTAGCGAAGCGCGTAACGCACCAATCCACCATATTTAGTGTCGTTGCGTAAGTCCTGTACCATCCAAGATAAGCCGAAGTTGCTCGATAAACCTGGACTTACCGCCCCCCGCACCTCTAGCAGCACCGATGCATTGCGGTATCCTATCATTGCGATCGCAATCGTCTGCTCATTATTCTACTTATTGGGAAGAGGGTTAATTGGTGCTAGGTAGCCATATCGATTAGTCAACACAGCTACAAACAAAACTGATTGCAGAAATATTTTTCAGCAACGCTATTGAAGGGAGGAGGGAAAAGAATTAAGAAGATTCTGCTCATTCGCAGGCTAGCTTTAGTACGGATGCGCGAGTGACTGAATCGAGCCGAAAACCAAGGCTATCAAGCTGGTCAAGAATTGGTAACACAGTCGTTAAATGACCAGATTGTTTGGCTTTCAAAAGCACACCAAGTGTTCCTGTAAATTTAATTCCCAACCTGCGGGCATACCGTCTAGCAGGGGCATCATCTAGTAGCACAATTGAATCAGGAATTTCCAACGCCAACGCCAAAGCTTCTCGCTCTCCTGCACCCAAAACATTCACAACCGAGGCTAAAGGAGTTAAGTCTTGAGCTTGTCGCAGAATCAGCCAAGATAGTGTTACCGGATCGGGAAGCGACACACCAAGATTTCGACCTTCAGCAAGTTCATCTGCAACGGCTTGAGGCAAGATAACCTGTCCGTACAGTGTAGGCAGTAAGTCCAGTAAGCCTGCTTGATAAAGCTACTGAATTGGCGAAGTATCGCCGATCATCTCAGGCATTCGCCAAATCCTCAATTAACTCCGCTTCTGTGAAGCGAAAGGTGTCCACACCGTAGTCTGCTAGCTTACTCAGGAAAACAACTCTAGGAATTCCGGCAAACGTTGCCGCCATCCCAGAGGAAAGCCGACCTAACTCATAAAACTTAATTGCTGCTGCTAGACGCATTTCTTCTCCCAGTTGCTGGGGATCTAACTTTAGCGCCAGTAATGTTTCCTCTGGTAGAGATAGGGTAATTTCAGTCATCGTCGTATTAAATGCAAGAGTGTCATACTGCTGAATTTAGTCTAACTGTTACGATCGCATTCA
>NZ_JBHFNP010000165.1:0-11018 GCF_041929235.1 Microseira sp. BLCC-F43 | reverse complement strand
CCGTGTCCCGGCTTCTAATTATGGGTAATCGACCGGACATGATATGAAGATAAATAAACCGCTTGTTTTCCGATCGTTTTTGTTGAGTTGGATCTATTTTTATTTTAATATTTCTTTCCTTTTCCTATAAAGCCATTTTGCCAGTAGCAATACTTACAGCTGATTGAAAATGTGTGAGGTACCGAATTAAGGCTGAGTTTGTGTAGCGCCACCCTTCAGGGTGCCGCTACACAAACTCAGCCTTAAGGCTGTACCTCACTCATTTGCAATCCGCTGTAAGTCTTGCTCCTGGCAATATGCCTTTAGAGGAAATGGAAAGAATTATTAAATTAAAAATCGATCCAACTCAACAAAAACGATCGGAAAACAAGCGGTTTATTTATCTTCATATCATGTCCGGTCGATTACCCATAATTAGAAGCCGGGACACGGCATTATTAACGTTATCTTTTTGTCCGAGATATCTCTTTAGCCTTAGTCCCTACGCAACAACTCTGTGAGGTTTTTTATTATGGGCAATTCAGCGGACATCATATCACTCACATCTTGCACAATTCTCAACAAGCCTGGAAACCCTTGTTGATTGACGAAAACTCTGGGCTTTCAAGTTTAGCTATTTGGCAGAAACTAAGGTGTGAGCCTGGGTGCAATATCTGAACTCACCTACTTATATTTCCCAGGCGTTCGCTAAAATATTCCCGATACAATTTACACCTGGTAATACAATCATTGCCATCCATTTTCACCAAGCCCATACTGTTTAATTTAAATCCCTGTTCTAAGGGCAAGCGCACGCTTTCTGAAGTCGTTACTACCTGTTCAAACGCCAATTTTATTTCTGGATATTTGTCTAAATTCCACAAATGCCGTCCCAGGTGGTCGCTGTAAATTCCTGCTTCTGTAGCAGATTCTTGAATTAACCGTTCTAGGGTCATATCTCCACGGGAAATATGATACATTGCTAGTCGAACTAAGAAAGGATGTCCTCCCACTAAATCCATCAGTTGTTCGACTTTATTTTCATCACAATCGATTCCGTGTCGCCTTGCCAATTCTTGCAATTGCCGGGGGTTAAACTCTGGTAATTCTATCGGCAATCCCAGATTAAACGGGGATTTATTCATATCTAAAGGGATATAAAATTCGGTGGAGTGAACTACAATTAAGCGAAACTTTTTCCATTTTTAAGACCGCTTTGACTCTTCGTGCAACGCTCGCAATAAGCCTAAAAAATCATCGGCAATTTCGGGAAATTCAAAGATTCGATCGACTTCATCTAACCCTAAAGTCAGGGGCGGCAAATTTTCTGATAACAAATACTGTTCAAAATAAGCTTTACAACAGAGATTGCTACCAATAATATCGGCTAGCTGCCAGCAGTTGGATAATGAATCTATTTCTCCCAAAGCTAGACCTACGCCAGCACAAAACCACTGTAAAAATGTATCTAAATTGGTAAAAATTCGCTTACTAGCTAGCTGAAAATTGAGAGCGATCGCTCGCGATCCTTGGGTTTCGGCGCCATGCAAAATCCTTGACATTAGGGACGTTTTACCCATCTGTCTAGGGGCTTTAATCCGGATCAAAGCACCGGGTTGAACAATTGTTTCATAACAGCGGGCTTCGATGGGAGGACGTTCGATATAAAAGCGAGAAGCTAATTCAACTTGCCCTTCTGGTAATTCCGGTGGGGCATTGGGAATTGGTAATTCTGCTTCTACGCTTTCTGAAGTAATGTTTTTCCAGGATATAGCTAATTCATGGTCAGAAGGTAAGGAAGTACGACTTTCTTTAATCAGCTTTAAAAGTTCTGAGGCTAAAGGTGAAATATCTTGGGTACAATCCCACTGCCAGGGTTGAATTCCTTGTAAAAGTTCAAGTAAGTCGAAGGGGAGAGTGTATTCCCAAGGTAAGTCTAGGCAGATGGGTAAAATAGCTGGTTTTTGGGGAGTGTTGTCATGCAATTCTCTCGCGAGTTGCACTGTTTCTAATACAATTTCGCTGATAGCAGTTGTTGGGGATAATAGCAGCAAAAAATAATCGCTGTAATGTAGAGATTTTGCCTGCATTTCTACATTGTGACCTGCCGCAGTCAAAGATTGCTGCAATTGGATGGCGAGGCGATCGCATTGCGGATGATGGCTAATAAAAATTTTGGCTTTAAAGTCGGATACTTCGTTTTGGGGCAGGTTATCGGATAAATCGGCGATATTGCGCCATTCTTGCCCCAAAGCTTGGCAAATTTCCAAGAAATTGGCGTAATCTACGGGTTTGCCGTTGAGAAAGTTGCTGACGGTAGATTGGGCGATGCCTAAGTCTTCCGCGAGGATTTTTTGGCTGGGAAAACCGTTTCTGAGTAAAGAGGATTTGACGGTGGGGATGTATTGGGGATGGATTTTAAGCGATCGCGGCATTGCAGCCCTATAAAAAATAGACTTGCTGCGATTTTAAACCCCCGTCGCATTCAAAGTCGATGAGAAGTCGATGAGTTCTCGATAAAGTCAGTCGAGAACTCAGGTATCCACCTGTCTTAATCAAGAAAAGCAAGGGTTTGGACAGGAGGTGAAGCGATTGCCCTTAATTGATTCACAACTGAGTTTTCCACTGTTTTGGTTAGGATTTGGTCTTGTTCTTTGCCTGCTGGAACTGTTTCTACCAAAAACTCTGGTTACTTACTACAGATTTGTGCCGTTATTCTCAGGAATTTGTTCTTTACTTGTAGCGTTCCTTTTATTTCGGGCGAACCAAGTGCCGGAGTTTAAATATCAGATCCTTTACTGGATGGGATTGTCTTTAGCTTCAGTTCTTTGGATACGTCCGATGATCCGCAAGCGCAAAAAATATGTGGTGCGAGAAGCAACGGAAGCGAAAACGGTGACGGAAATTTTACCGGGAGAAACGGGACGAGTGCTTTATGAAGGCTGTGTTTGGCAAGCTTATTGTGAGGATCGAACTTGCCCGATCGCATCCAACCAAAAAGTCTTTGTTTTGCGCCGCGAAGGCAACACGCTGGTTGTAGTTCCAGACAGACTGTTTCTTCCACGATCGCTCAATTTTTCACTCAATTATCAGGAGAATCACAATGGATTTCTTTCAACTTGTATTGTTCTCGTTTTTGACGCTTTCTGGTACAACCCTTGCGTCTAGTGTCAAAATTGTCCGCCAAGGAGATGAAGCGATTGTGGAAATGCTAGGTAAATATGATGGCAAAAAACTCGAACCTGGACTTACACTTTTGATTCCCTTTATCGAACAGGTAGCTTATAAGTAAACCCTGCGGGAACAAATTTTAGAAATGCGTCCAATTCAATGTCTAACGCTAGACAGAATGGCTGTAACAGCTAATTTTATAGTTGACTGGCGGCTGACAGATATCGAGAAAGCTTATTACAAGGTACAAAACCTCAAAGACGCGATGATGAACTTGCTGATTCTCGACATTCGCACAGAAATTGCCAAACTTGAACTCGAAGAAATGTTTAATGGTAGAGACAGACTGAATCAAGCTTTGGTAGAAAGATTGGATATATCAACAGAACCTTGGGGAGTGAAGATTACGCGAGTAGAAATGATGGACTTTACCATCGGGAATAAGCTGATTCATGAAGGGTTAAAAACTCCAGCCAAAAGCTTGAATACTGTAGGAATTCGGTAAGCTTATCCTAGAAACCCGGTTTCTTTGGGTAAGGGGCAGGCAAGATGCCTACCCCACAAGAATAAAACAAATCTTGCGATGTTTAAATTCTATGATGTACTTAAATTCGATGAATTTACTAGCACAATGGCAGAAGCACTCGGATTTGATTGGCGCTATGTCATGTATGAAGAATTTAATGTCCAAGTAATGTATTGGATGGGTGTCTCTCTCGCCTTGGTTATCTGGGTGCGTCCTACTTTAATTAAGCGCAAAAAGGTTGTGATTCCCGATGCAACTGAAGCCAAAACCTTGACGGAAATTTTACCCGGAGAAACTGGAAAAGTTCTCTATGAGGGAAGTTTCTGGAAAGCGCGTTGTGCTGACAGGTTTAGCAAGATTGAACCAAATGAAAAAGTTTACGTTTTGCACCGAGATGGTAACAGGTTGATTGTGACTTTAGACAAGATGTTTCAGTCATAGGTGACATAGTTTAATTCAGTTGCCTGCATAAGTCAAACCGCGTCAGATATATGTAACTGTAGAACACTGAACTCAGGAGAACAACCATGCAACTTCATCCCAATCCCAATTCCTCCCTCGTCGTCTATAACAATCATGAACTTGCAACTTACAAATCGCGCCGATCTATTTCTCGGAAGCAGTGGCAATCTTTCATCAAAGTTACATTAGGCGCTGTATTTTTAGTACTGATTCTTGCCTTACCAGCAATAGCTTGTGGTCCCGCAAAAGGGTTATTATTTGCCTCCAATGTTTTCTTTCTTCCCGCAGGCGCATCAATTTCTAATTATGGAATCCCTCTCCTCGCTATCATCTGCATCGAAGCTTTTATTCTGCATAAAAGAGAATCGCTTCCTTATCTCAAAGCTGTTGGAATAGCTGTAGGAGGAAATATTTTCTACCTGATAGCCAGCTTATTCAGTAACGTATTTTTTGTTTTAATTCTTCCCGTAGCGGTAATTGGTGGGGCGATTTCTGCTGCGATGTGCCTCTATTTTTGTCAGCGGGTAGGTTTCTTAAAAAACCTGAGTAAACGGATGTTTGCATTCTTAGTTTATCTGCTGTTTGTTGGCATGGGAGTTGCCCAGGTATTTCTCATGGTATCTATGACGATTTCGGCAGGAGTTAGTTATCTTTATGCAGCGACAGCGGGGTTATTGCTGATTGGATTTATCTTTGGATTTGTGATGAAAGGTTATGCGATCTCTCGCCTTCTCAAAGACAAACGCCCCAGTCTTGCTGCGACTGTCATGTCGATGCAGGTAGGTGCTTATCCTGTGGTTGCGATCGCGTACTATTTTATGGCTAGCAAAACCTTCTAACCGATTAAATATGTTCCCCGAAGTTATCAAAGGTTTCATTGTCCTAGCTTTCATCTTTCTGCCCCTAGAAAGACTCTTCACCTTACACCCCCAAAAGATATTTCGCCCTCACTGGGTAACAGATGCAACCTACTTTTTCATCGGCAATTTAATTGGTAAAGCAGGTATTGCAATTAGTGGGTTTATCGCCTTCTCTATCTTAGGCAATTTCATCAATCCAGAATTGCAAAACCGAGTCGCATCTCAACCCGAATGGTTGCAGTTTTTAGCAGCAGTCATCATTGCCGATACAGCTTATTACATCGCTCATAGACTATTGCATACCGTTCCTTGGATGTGGAAATTTCACGCCGTTCATCACAGCATTGAACACCTAGATTGGTTAGCGACTGTGCGAGTGCATCCCCTCGACCAAATATTTACCAAAACCTGCCAAATGATTCCTCTGTACTTGTTGGGTTTTAACGCCAAAAGCTTGTCTATCTACGCTCTTTTTTCAGCAGGAATAGCTTTCTTCATTCATTCCAACATCCGATTAAAATTTGCGCTGTTAAAATGGTTGATAGCCACCCCTGAGTTCCATCATTGGCATCACGTTAACGAGCCAAAAATTCACAATAAAAATTTTGCTGCTCAGATTCCCTTGTTGGATTGGTTGTTCGGAACTCTCTATACAAGTGAAAGACGAACGCCCAATCGATATGGTATACCAGAGCAAGTTCCTAGCGACTATTTCAGACAAATACTGCATCCGTTCAAAGGAAAATAACCCATGCAAAATCAAACTGCAAAACTGTGGATAAAACGTTATTTACATCCCTTACCCATAATTATTAGCCTGGGAATTCTGGGTATCAGTTCGGTGAGTGTAGCAGCAGTGGTGAATCATATGGATGTGCCAACCTTTATCGCTAGTTTTAGTACCAAACAAGTAACCGTTGCCGATTTTCAGCAGGGGAAAATACAAAAACCTGTAATTTTAATTGACGTGAGAACTCCTGAAGAATACGCAGAAGACCATATCGGTAAAAGTTTGCTGGTTCCCATCACTGAAATTGAGAATGGTTCAGGTATGCAGCAAATTCAAGCCATTGCTAAAGCCAATAGTAAACCCGATCGACCCCAGCCAACCATCGTCCTTTATTGTACGCGAGGGCCGCGCTCAACTAAAGCATATAAGCTATTAGAAAAAACCGGTTTAAATTTTGTTGTTCTCAAAGGAGGCATCACAGCGTGGCGAGAAAATGTGCCTGCTGCTAAAAAAGATGTAGAGATATTAGGATGGTTGAATTCTATAACCATAGTGGTGTAAAGAAAGATGGGACAGGAGATAGCGAACGCTACAATTTTCGCCTCATGGCTTTTCTTCTTCGGACTGCAAATAGGACGATCCTTAGCAGGGAAAGGAGTTAAAGCCAACGACATTTTTAAAGGCAAAAACTACCTTGCAATAGTCTTTCTCAGTTTGTACATCGGTTTGATATTACTGGCTCGTTTTGTTCCCGAAATGTCAGCTTTACCCTTTGAATGGCGCGTTTACAGTCTAAAAACAACCTGGACAATCTTGCGTTTATTGCTGATATTTATCTGCGGCATTAGTTTGGCAATTAGCTGGTATACTGCCCGCGTCCAGGTCGTCGCTGTTGTGGTGATTGGATTATTAGGATTGGGTGGATTTCATGCAGCGGAATCTTATTTTTTGGCGCCGATTCACGCCACTTTAGAAAATAATCTTCAGCCAGGCGTATTTAGACAAACTTCTAACAGCAGTTGTGCCCCCTCTGCTTTAGCAACTGTATTGCGACTTTGGGGAATAGAAGCAACTGAATCAAGCGTAGCAAAGCTAGCAGGAACAACTCGGTTAGGAACATCGATGCCGCAACTTTTGGTCGCAACTCGCGCTGTGGGAATGGATGGAATAGAATTAGATGCAAATTGGGAGCAAATGCAGCAAATAAACCGCCCCGGTGTGTTGGGATATTGGTCGGGAAGCGGTATTTTTCGACTCCCTCATGCGGTAGCGTTGCTGGGTTTAAATGACAATTTCGCTATCGTTGGTGACCCAAGTTGGGGGAGAATTTATCGCATCCATCGGGCGCGTTTTGAGCAATTTGGCGGCGGACAATATCTGCCAATTTTTCGGCATCAGGATATTTCAGTTACCAGCGAACAAACTTTGTTGTATCTTCATAAATTAGGCCAAAAAATTCAGAATAATGCTGAATTAGCAACGGCTATCCGGCGCTTTCAAAAATCGGTAGGTGTGAAGGTAACGGGTGAGTTAGATACTCAGACAGTGCTGCTGTTAAGTGGTGAGTTTCTCAAAGGAGTTCCGATGCTTAAATCTAGAGATAGTTTGAATAGTCTTAATTTAGAGCTTGCGCCTGTGAAGTTCACCCGCCAGGGAATAAATTCCCTGGCTAATAGCGAAATTCCTCTCAAGAGGAATGGTAGAGATTTGCAGTCCACTTCAGTGGACTTAAGCTATTAGCCCGGAAATTTATTTCCGGGCGGGATTACGGGTTGGTGCGAAAGCGGGATTACGGGTTGGTGCAAGAGTTAAATTTAAGTTCAATCGTTCAATTGTAAAGTCAAACAATGGTTATTTTAGAACAAACAAAAACTCAACTTAAATTCCGCTATCGACCTTATTCACTTTGGATGGCTACAGGTGGTTGGATTGCCGGTACTTTGTTCCTCGTTCCGATTATTTACCTGCAACTTTCTTGGATGTTCTATCTTTGGTGGATACCCTTATTCCTGGTCTTGAATATTGTGGCTAGTATCGCCCTGCTTATTTTTACCGGAAAGGTTGTCATCTGTCATTTTGATAAGGATTATAATGGATTCACGCTCAAGGGATGCGGCTTGCTGAATACTCAAGTTATTTGGCATCCCTTAGCTCATATTATAGATGTCCAAGTTGAAGCCATTGGCTGGAATCCAGATCGCAACGCTACCTGCCAGATTGCGCTGTTTCTTAAATCGGGCGATCGCATCTCCCTTGACTTGGGTTTAGCTTCCATCAATGACAAGTTGAACGCGGTTAATCTAATCCGTAAGTTTCTGGATATGCCACCTCAAAAGTGGAATTAATCAACTGTAATCCTGGTAACCACAATGACAAACTATCAATATCAAATTGGCGGCAGTTTACCCAAGGATGCACCCACTTATGTGGTGCGACAAGCTGATAATGAACTCTATGAAGGACTCAAAGCTGGGGAATTTTGTTATGTCCTAAATTCCCGCCAAATGGGAAAATCCAGCTTGCTGGTACAAACGATGCAACGGCTCAAATCTGAAGGAATTGCCTGCACGACTATCGACCTTTCAGCAATTGGTAACCAGCAGGTTTCTTTAGATAAATGGTATGGCGGCGTTGCCTACAAAATCTTGTGCGGTTTCGATCTATTTAACCCAATCGAATTTATGACTTGGTGGAAAGACAGAGAACTCATTCCCCCAGTCCAACGCTTGGGCGAATTAATAGAAGAAGTCCTGGTTGTCAAGGTTTCTCAAAAAATCGTTATTTTTATCGATGAAATTGATAGCGTTCTCAGCTTTAAAGAACCTCTAGATGACTTTTTTGCCCTGATTCGATCTTGCCATAACAAACGCGCCCAAAAACCAGATTATCAGCGGATCGCGTTTGCGCTTTTGGGAGTCGCGACGCCTTCTGATTTAATTTCCGATCCCACTCGCACGCCGTTTAATATTGGTCGCGCGATTGAATTGCATGGGTTTCAATTCCAAGAAGCGTTACCCTTAGCTAAAGGATTTGAGGGAAAAGTACATAACCCGGAAGAAACTTTAAAAGAAATTTTGGCGTGGACAGGGGGACAACCGTTTTTGACTCAGAAGCTTTGTAAATTAGTAGTTCAAGTAGCGACGGATAAATTGAGGACTGAAGTCCTTACTACGAACTTATCTGAATTAGTGAAATCCCAGATTATTGAAAATTGGGAATCTCAGGATGAACCAGCTCATATTCGGACGATACGCGATCGCATCACCAAAAACCCCCAATCTGCTGGCAGGTTACTGGGACTTTATCATAAAATCCTCCAACAAGGAGAAATCCCAGCCGACGATACTCCCGAACAAACCCAATTAAGATTATCGGGATTAGTAGTAAGTCACGCGGTAAAATTAAAAGTATACAATCCCATCTACGAATCTATTTTTAATCTAAATTGGGTTGAAAAAATATTTTTATATTTGCGTCCCTATGCTGAATCTTTAAATGCTTGGTTAGCTTCTAACTGTCAAGATGAATCAAGATTATTGCGAGGACAGGCTCTGCAAGATGCCCTCAATTGGGCGAATGGTAAGAGTTTGAGCCATCAAGATTATCAGTTTTTAGCCGCTGCTCAAGAAGCTGAATTAGCCGAAATCCGCAAAATAGAAACCCAAAATCATGCTGAAATTGAACGGCTAAATCGAGAAAAAGAGTTGCTAGAACAACTGAGTCAAGAAAAAGAAAAACGAAAATTAACTGAAGCCAAACTTCACCACGAACGAAAATTAAGATTCGCGCTAAATATCCGCGCTTTCATTTTTTTGGGTCTATTCTTTGCTTTGATAATTGAGATAATTTGGTTGAAATCCTTGACAGATGCCAAAAATAAAGAACTGAATGCTTTGAGTTTATATTCAGAGTCTTTATTTGATTCCAATCAAAAGTTGGATGCCCTAATCCAAAGCAGACAAAAAATTATGGGGTATTGGAATTAATCCCGATACTAAAATGCGAATTTTAATCGCGCATCAAACTGTTTACTATTTTAAATAACCGCAGCAATTCCCGGATAAAAATAATCAAACTAGCTGGATAAACTTCGCTTCAGATAGTCAGGCGCTTGCTGCTTTAAGTCAAAATATAACCTTTAACATTTTGAAGGTACATCAAGGTTTAACAACCGATATAAAGTTCAGTCCGGATAATCAAACGCTTGCTTCTGCAAGTGGTGATGGAACGGTAAAACTTTGGAATGTTAATGGTATTTTGCTCGGTATTTTAAAGCATAAAAGTCCGGTGAATAGCATTAGCTTTAGTCCGGATGGTCAAACTCTGGCATCGGGAAGTAACGATAAAATGGTGAGAGTTTGGCACGTTGATGGCACGTTGCTGAAAACTTTAAAGCATCACAAAGCAGAAGTTAAAAGCGTTAATTTTAGCCTTGATGGTCAGATGCTAGCAACTGCTGGTGCTGATGGAAAAGTTATTCTGTGGAATTTGAATTTAGAGGAAATGCTAGTTGAGGGATGTCAGGTGTTGCGCGCTCGCATCCATCATCACCCAAAGATTAGTCCACAGGTTAGCGAAGAGGTGCAAAACGCATATCGCCGTCTTTGTGATGGAATTGGCGGATAGAGAAACCCCCAGAAGGCTATGCCAAACTTGCAAATTACCCCGCTCCGTAAAATTAACTATATGCTCGAATAATTGTGAAAAATTAACGGATTTTTCATAACAAATTATAGTGGTATTTCCCTATATTGTCAGGCTTAATTTTGCAATAATTGTCTGAGAACATACCTAGAGGGAATTATTGATGGATATACTGTTTAACGAAGCTAAAATCACGTTTGAATTTTACCAGCAACTCAACCATGCTTTTGTTCTCCACATTGATAGCATCATTAGCAAAATACCAGGAGCATTACCACTCATATCCCAAGCAGTACAACTCTCAAATTTAAAACACCAATTCCCGCAAATCCTACAGGTGAACCATCAGACAGACACAATCGGTGAATTCAGTGGCATCAGTAACCGCGATATTCTTACAGGAAATCAACCAGAGCAACCTCTGTTGCATCCACTCCCAGCAGAAGATAAGACCTCCCTACCTCAAAACGACCCGCTCCTGGGGGATACCAACAATATCAATATTTTGGCTGCTGCTACCCCAAATAACGCCATGCTCTTGGGCATATACTATGGCAACCAGGGCTGGAATATGCCACAAGTCCAAGCATTAGAAAGCTGGCAGGGCAAGAAAAATGCTGTTGTCAATTTGTTTACCAATTGGACA